>NZ_JBHSRW010000130.1:0-6348 GCF_042659205.1 Leucobacter soli | reverse complement strand
CGCGCGTGCGGAGCCGCATCCGCGGGCCAGGTCGCCGGGCCGTGTCCGCGCGCAGTCGCCCGGGCCCGCGCCTACGCGGTCGCCGGAATGTGCTCCCGGGTGACCCGCCGGCGGAAGATCCAGTAGGTCCAGGCCTGGTAGGCGATCACGAGCGGCAGGCTGAAGACCGCCAGCCAGGTCATGAGCCCGAGCGTCTTCTCCGAGCTCGCCGCGCCCTGGACGCTCATGGAGTACGCGGGGTCGATGCTCGACACCATCAGGTTCGGGAACAGCGCCATGAAGATCGTGAGCAGCGCGCAGGCGATGCTCAGCGCGTTCGCGGTGAAGGACCACCCCTCCCGGCCGGCGATGTTGAGCAGGATCCCGGCGATGAAGGTCGCGGCGGCGAGCGCCGCGAAGAGGACCACCGCCCAGGAGTTCGCGTCGCCCAGGTGCTGTTGGACGGTCCACCCGAGGAAGATCGCCGCCGCGACGGCCGCGACGATCCCGACCCGCGTGGCGAGGGCTCGGGCACGGCCGCGGATGTCGCCGTCGGTCTTGAGCGCGATGAACACCAGCCCGTGCGTGAAGCAGAGCAGGGTCAGTGCGATGCCGCCGAGCAGCCCGTACGGGTTCAGCAGCGTGAGCAGTGTCCCCTCGTAGAGCCAGCCGCCCGTCTCCTGCGGGCGGACCGGCAGGCCCTGCGCCAGGTTCGCGAAGGCCGTGCCCCATAGGAGCGGGGGCAGCAGCGAACCCCAGAAGATGAACCGGTCGAACCAGCCCGTCCATCGCTCGCCCTTGCCCTGGTGACGGTATTCGAAGGAGACGCCGCGGAGGATGAGGGCGACGAGGATCAGCAGCAGTGCCAGGTAGAACCCGGAGAACATCGTCGCGTACCACTCGGGGAACGCCGCGAAGAGGCAGGCGCCGGCGACGATCAGCCAGGTCTCGTTGAGATCCCAGACCGGCCCGATCGTGTTGATGATCACGCGTCGGTCGGTATTGTCCCTCCCGAGGAGCGGCAGGGCCATGCCCACGCCGAAGTCGAAGCCGTCGAGGACGAAGTAGCCGACGAGCAGGACACCGACGATGAAGAACCAGAGGATCGAGAGTTCCATGTGCGCGGCCTCCTAGTACACCGTGGCGAATCGGGCATGGTCGACATCGGCGCCGTCCGCGGGCTGTTCGATATCGGGCGGCCCGGCCTTCGCCGCCTTCACGATCAGCTTGAACTCGACGACGGCGAGCCCCCCGTATACGAGGGTGAAGACGATCAACGAGACCAACACCGCCCAGGCGGGCACCCCCGGCGAGACGCCGCTCTCGGTCGTCATCACCCCGAACACGATCCAGGGCTGGCGGCCCATCTCGGTGAAGATCCAGCCGACGAGCGAGCCCAGCATCGGCAGGGGCGCCGTCCAGACGGCGAGCTTCCAGGCCCAGGCGGGGACGTCGCGCCGCGCCCGCGTGATCCACAGCCCGACCACCGAGACGAGTGCGGAGAGCAGGCCGAGGCCGATCATCCAGCGGAAGGCCCAGTAGGTCACCCACACGATCGGCACGAAGGATCCGTCGCTCGGGCAGGTGAGTGCGGTTCCGGCGTCGCCGCAGTACAGCTCGGTGTACTCGGCCTGCAGGTCGCGGATGCCCTCGACGGAGCCGTCGAAGCTGCCGTTCGCGAGGAACGAGAGGAGGTAGGGGACGCGGATCGAGAAGATCTCGTGCATCCCGTCCGGCGTGCCCAGGCTGAACAGCGAGAAGGAGGCGTCGGCGCCGGACGCGTTGTTGTAGAGCGCCTCCGCCGTGGCCATCTTCATCGGCTGGGTCTCGGTCATAACCATGCCGAGCGAGTGGCCGGAGAATCCGACCCCGAGGAAGGCCACGATGTTGGCCCACAGCCCGAATCGCAGGCTGGTGCGCATCTCGTCGACGTACTGGCGCCGGGAGAGGTGCCAGGCCGCGACGGCGATCATGACGGTGGCTCCGAACATGACGGAGGCGAAGATCGTGTGAGGGAACTGCCAGATGGCGACCGGGTTGGCGAGCACCGCGCCGATGTCGGCGAGTTCGGCGCGCTGCGTCTCGGGGTTCAGCTCGTAGCCGACCGGGTTCTGCATGAACGCGTTCGCCGCGAGGATGAAATAGGCGGAGAGCATCGTCGCCAGCGAGGTGACCCAGATGGTGGCGAGGTGGACGCCCTTGGGGAGCTTGTCCCAGCCGAAGATCCAGAGCCCGATGAAGGTCGCCTCGAGGAAGAAGGCCAGCAGCCCCTCCATCGCGAGCGGAGCGCCGAAGATATCGCCGACGAAGCGCGAGTAGTTCGACCAGTTCATGCCGAACTGGAACTCCTGCACGATGCCGGTGACGACGCCCATCGCGAAGTTGATGAGGAAGATCTTGCCGTAGAGCTTGGTCAGTCTGAGGTACTTCGTCTCTCCGGTGCGCACCCAGGCGGTCTGCAGGAGCGCGACGAGCAGGCTGAGGCCGACCGTGAGCGGGACGAAGAGGAAGTGGTAGAGCGTCGTGAGCCCGAACTGCCAGCGGGCCAGCGTCAACGCGTCCAAGAATTCGTTCACGAGTTCTCCAGGACCGAGCGCGCCCCCCACGGGGCGGCACTCCCGTAGTGAGCTCCGGTCCGGGGTATCGTCCCCGCCGGATCTACCGGCGTTTCGCCGGTCGTCTCCATGATACCGAAGCTGTGAATCTCCTGCGAATTCCCCTCGACGTCGAAATATATTTCTCTCGACGTCGAATCATTTCCCTTCGCGCCCCGCGGATCCGGGCTCGCCGCCGATCGTCCGGGCCCGGCACGAGCCCCGTCTAAGCTGGACGGGTGACGGAACAGCACGAGCCCGACAGCCGCCCCCGTTTCGCGGCGCGGCTGGACGACTGGTTCCACGCTCGCCGCCAGAAGCGCGCGCTGGCCCGCGGCAAGCTGCCCGGCGTGATCCCGTACATCGGCTACGGCTCGCCGGAGTGGATCCGCGTACTCGGCCGAGTCCTCTATCTGCGCTCCGACTCGGGCGCCACCGCCGCCGAGCCGCGTGGTCCGCGCCCCCACGTCGAACAGGTCGGGCGCGTGCGCGGCTGGCGCAGCTTCACGAGCCTGCACGTGCCCTACCACCCCGTCCGCGTGCTCATCGACGGCGAACCGGTGACCGAGATCGTGAGCGACCGCGGCGGAGTCATCGACTCCATCGTCCCCGTCGCCCTCGAGCCCGGATGGCACACGGTCACCCTGCAGACCGGCGACACCGGCGGCGTGGATGCGCCGGTGATCGTGGCGGATCCGCGCGCCCGCTTCGGCATCATCAGCGACGTCGACGACACCATTCTGAACACCGCGCTCCCCCGCCCCCTCGTCGCGGCCTGGAACAGCTTCGTCGTCGACGAGCACGCCCGCACCTCGACGCCGGGCATGCCGGTGCTCTACGACCACCTGGTCGCCGAGCACCCGGGAGCCCCGGTCATCTACGTCTCGACGGGCGCCTGGAACGTGGCTCCGGCGCTCAGCCGCTTCCTCGAACGGAACCTCTACCCGATGGGCCCCCTGCTCCTCACCGACTGGGGCCCGACCACGGAGCGCTGGTTCCGCAGCGGCAAGGAGCACAAGCTGCGCGAGCTCAGCCGGCTCGCGCAGGAGTTCCCCGAGGTGAAGTGGCTGCTGGTCGGCGACGACGGCCAGCACGATGAGCAGCTGTACCACGAGTTCGCGATCCGGCATCCGGGCAACGTGGCCGCGGTGGCGATCCGCCAGCTCTCAGTCGGTCAGGCCGTGCTCGCCGGCGGGCGTTCCAAGGCGAGACTCCACCAGGGCGTCAGCGGCGTGCCCTGGGTGTACGGGCCCGACGGGGCGACCCTGCGCGAGGAGCTCCGATCGATCGGCCTGCTGTGACCGATGCCCCCACCCGGATCTGGCGGCGCGTCGAACGGCGCCTGACGGGACGCTTCACCGTCGCGATGCGACCGCCGATCCTGCAGCTCATGAAGGCGGCGGGGTCCGCGATCCTCACCTGGTTCGCATGCCTCCTGCTGTTCCCCGGCGAGCTGCCGATCTTCGGCGCGATCGCCGCACTGATCGTGGTGCAGGACAACGTGGATCAGTCCCTCACCCGCGGGATCGAACGGGTGGTCGGCGTGCTGATCGGGGTCTCCGTGGCCCTCGGGGCCGGCGCACTCTTCGGGCCTCAGGCCTGGCTCTTCATCGCCGCGATCATCGTGGCGATGGCGGTCGGCTGGCTGCTCCGGATGTCACCGACCTCGACCAATCAGATCGCCATCAGCGCGCTCCTGATGATCGCTCTCGGCGGCCTCCAGCTGGGCTACGGCTTCGAGCGCCTCATCGAGACCGCGATCGGTGCGGCCATCGGCGTGGTCGTCAACGCCATGGTCGTCGCGCCGGTTCGGGTCCTGCCGGTGCAGACGGCGATCTCGGATCTGACGCAGAGATCCGCCACGATGCTGCGGCGGGTCGGCGACGCGCTCGCTCAGCCCAGGGACCAGGGCTGGCTCGCCGAGATGCACACCGAGGCGCGCACGCTGCAGAGCGAACGGTCCCGCGTGCACGCGCTGCTGCGCCAGGCCCGCGAGAGTCTCCGGCTGAACCCGCGCGGCGGCCGCTACCGTCGGGCGCTCGCCGACGCCGACGAGCTCTTCCAGCGGCTGCAGCCCATCACCATCCAGATCGTCGGCATGTCCCGCGCCGTGCACGACCTGTACTCGCCCGACCTCGTCGACGACCCGTCGGTGATCGGCATGGTGGAAGAAATCCGTCGCGCCGCGCACGACCTCGAGGGACTCGGCCGCGCGGATGCGCCCGGCGAGCCCGCGCCGGAGCCGCCGGCCCTCACTGCGCCGTACACGATCCCGCGGCCGGACCCCGACCACTGGGTGCTGATCGGATCGCTCATGGAGGATCTGCGCCGCGTCCGCGGCCGGATCACCGGCGAGCTCGAGTAGCGAGCCGCATCGGACCGGCCTGCTCGAATAGCGGGCCGCATCGGCACCGGCCTGCTCGAGCAGCGAAGCGGGCGAGGGAGGCAGTGCCCCCTCGCCCGCCGGCGCTCCCGCGCTACTTCTTGATCTTCTGGGTTGCGGAAGCCGACTTGGCGTTGGTGGTCGAGGTGGAGACGAGCTTCGCCGTCACCTTCACCGACTTCTTGAGCGCCTGGGGCGCCTTCACCTTCACGACGCCCTTGGCCGAGGCCTTCAGAGTGACGGTCTTCTGCTTCGATCCGAACTTCACCTGGACCTTGCCGGTCGGGTACCGGCCGTTGTTCAGCTTGCCGATCTTCACGGTGACGGTGGGGCGGGTGGACCGCTTGGCGGTCTTCGCCACGACCTTCATCGAGGCGGCCGAGGCCTTCGCGACGGTAAGCCGGGATGCCGCAGTGCGTTTCGCGGAATCGGCGTGGCTCTCGTCGCCGAGGAACTGCGCGGAGACGCGGTGGCTGCCGACGGCGAGCACCGGGAGGCGGAGCTCGGCGATGCCGTCCGCGCCGACGGCGGCGGTGCCGAGGTCGGTGCTGCCGGCGGTGAAGAGCACGGTTCCGCTCGTCGCCCCGTCGACGGTGACCGCTGCCGTCGCACGTACGCCGTAGACGGTCTTCAGGGTGTTCAGGCGGATCGTGGAGAGGTAGACGGGTGACGCGTCGATGGTGACGCGCTTCGCCTTCGAGCTCGCCGCGGTGTGCGCGTCGTCCCCGGAGTACTCCGCGGTGAGCCGGTAGCTCGTCGCGGCTTCGGGGGTGTACGCGAAGTGCGCGGCGGCGTTGCGGATCTCAGCCGAGCCGAGCGGCTTCCCGTCGGCGAGGAAGACGATCTCGCCGGTCGCGCCTTCCGGGAGGTTCGCGCTGAACTCGACGGTGTCGCCGGCGATGCCCGCGGTGTCTCCGCTCAGCGTGACGGTGGTGTCGATCTTCTCGATCTCGATGTCGTGCTCGATGCTGGAGGCGAGTACGCGCTCCGCACCGTCAGGCGAGAACGACGCCCCGAGGGTATGCTCGCCCGCTGCGGCGGGCGCGTATGCGCATGCGGCGGTGCCGTTCTCATCCACGGCGACGGCCTCGCAGCCGTCGATCGGCTGCGCATCCACGACGAACTCCACGGTGCCGCCGGCCACAGGTGTTCCCCCGGCTGCGAGGCGGCTGACTGTCGCGGTGAGCACGGTCTCGTCGCCGATCGTCGCGGCGGCGGGGGCGTCGAGCTCGGTGAGCGTCTTCAGGTAGCCGAGCAGGAAGTCGGCGGCCTGTCCGGCCTGGCTCCGCGCGAAGTCCGCGCCGATCACGAGGTCGTCCACACCGTTGCCGTCGAAGTCTCCTTCAGCGGGGAATCCTAGTAGTGCATGGTGCGGTCGACGGCTTCGAGCAC
>NZ_JBHSRW010000129.1:0-6348 GCF_042659205.1 Leucobacter soli | reverse complement strand
GCCCGCGCGCCCGGGGTGCGGGAGCACGATCCGCGCCGCGACGCGCATCGCGGGCTGGTGCAGCACGACCGATGCGAGGGCTCCGCGCTCGTCGCGGTTCACCTCGACGGGAACGATCCCCGACGGGGTCTCCACCCGCACCGTGGTCGCGCCGTCGAGACCGGGCACGATGCCCCGGTCGACGATCGCCGAGACGAGCCCGATCGTGCCGTGCCCGCAGCTCATCGGGGCGCCGTCGTGCTCCATGAAGACCGCGCCGACGTCGGCCGCCGGGCCACTGGGCGGCACGACGACCACGCCGAACATGTCCCGATGGCCGCGCGGCTCCCGCATCAGCCCCGTGCGCATCCACGACTGCCGGGCGAGCAGATCCTCTCGTCGCTCGGCGGGAGTCGCGCCCCGCAGCAGTGCCGCGGCGTTCAGCACGAGCCGTGCGGGCTCGCCGGCTACATGCGTGTCGAGCACCTCGAGCACTGTCGCGGGGCGCGCTCCCTGGGTCATCGGATCTCCGTTTCCTCTAATTCTCCGACCGGAGTTCAGCTGGTGAACTGGATGCCGGTGTAGTCGAAGTCACCGCCGCCGAGCCCCAGCGGATCGGTCTTGTAGCCCTCGACATTGCTGGCGTAGACGTCGAGCACGTCGAGGAACGCCGGGATGATCGTGCCGCTCTCGCTGTGCATGATCTCCTGCGCGTCCCAGAGGTGCTGCTTGCGCTCGGCCTCGTCCACGGTGTTGCTCGCCGCCTGGTACGAGGAGAGGAACTGCTCGTTCTCCCAGCTGCTCTCGTTGAAGCCGGCGCCGGGCAGCTGCGACAGGTTCGTGAACGTCGCGAACGACCAGCCGCCCCAGATGTCGAGCGACAGGGCGCGCTCGGGCGAAGCGAAGCCCGACTCCGGGCTGTAGTAGCTGCCCGCCTCGATCTGCGACATCTTCGCGTCGATGCCCGCCTCGACCAGCTGCTGCGTGTAGGCCTGCGCCAGGTTGATCGTCGTCGGCGTCAGCTCGGTCGCCACGAACTCGACCTGCATGTCGGCGGCGCCGGCGCTCTTCAGGATCGACATCGCCTCGTCGACGTCGTGCTCCCACTGCGGCAGCTCCGAGTTGTAGTAGACGCTCGACGGTTCGGCGATGTCGTTGCCGATCTTGGCGAAGCCGCCGTAGACCTGATCCACGATCTGCTGGCGGTCGACCAGCATGCGCATCGCCCGGCGGACCTCAGGGTCCTTGAACTGCGGACTCGTGGTCTGCAGCACGATGTTCTCGAATCGGCCGCTCTCGTAGTTGTGCAGTTTGAGGTTGCTCGCGCTCTGCACGGTGCTGATGAACGGCGCCGCGAGCAGCGGGGCGTGATCGATCTGACCGCCCTGCAGCGCCGCGACGCGCGCGGCCTCGTCCTTGAACGTCTGAACGGAGATCCCATCGAGGTTCGCCGCACCGTTCCAGAAGTCGTCGAAGCGCTCGAACGTGACGAGCTCTCCCGGCGTGAACGACTTGAGCGTGAAGGGTCCCGTGCCGACCGGATTCTCGGGGTCGAATCCGACGGGCACGACGGATACCGATACCTGCGTGAACGCCTCGGGCAGGTAGTAGGCGGGGCTGCTCAGATTCAGCCGGACGGTGCGCTCATCGAGCTTCTCGATGTTCTTCCCGTCGATCATGCCGAGCGTCGCGGCGTTCTTCGAATCGAGGGTGCGCTGGATCGAGAAGATCAGGTCGTCGGCGTCGAGCGTCTTGCCGTTGTGGAAGGTGACGCCCTCGCGCAGACGCACCGTCCAGGTCGTCACGTCCTCCTGCGTGAACTCCTCGGCGAGGTGCGGTACGACCTGGCCGTCCTCGCTGTAGACCATGAGTCGGCTGTAGACCTGTGCCATGCGGATCGCGTCGACGCTGCTCGACGAGAGGATCGGGTCGATCTGGTCGGCTCCGGAGCCGCCGAGGTAGCCGATCCGCAGCGTGCCGCCGGTGATCGGCGCGGCTCCCCCGCCGCCGGTCGAGGGCGCGGGGCTCGAGCAGGATGCGAGCAGCGACGTTGCTGCCAGTGCACCCGTTCCGCCGAGGAGCGCGCGGCGACTCATCGGCGACGTCAGGAACGAAGCGTTCGAAGGTGACATGTCGGGTTTCTCCAGTCAATCGTGGGTGAGTGTTCGGTTCGGTGGTTGGGTCGATGGGGTGCGGGAGGTCAGGGCTTCGAGCCGTCGTCCTTGCCGAGCGCGCGGGCGAGACCGTCGGAGACGAGGTGCGCGCCGAGGGTCAGCACCAGCACGGCGAACATAGGGGCGAGCACGCCCCACGGCTGCATCGAGAAGAATCCCTTGTTCTCGTAGATCATCCGGCCCCAGTCGGGATCCGGCGGCTGGGCGCCGAAGCCGATGAAGCTGAGCGAGGCGACCAGGGCGATCGCGTACGAGAAGCGGAACGCGATGTCCACGAGGATCGGCGAGAGGATGTTCGGGAGCACCTCGCGGAAGAGGATCCGCCGTTTCGGCATCCCGACGGCCTCCGCGACCTTCACGAAGTCGCGCTCGTAGACCTCGGCCGTGATCGACTTCACGAGCCGAGTGGTCTGCGGGAACTGGTTCAGGGCGACGACGAGCACGAGCAGCCAGGGCTCGGGGCCGAAGCGAGCGATGAAGAGCAGCGGGAGGACGATCTGCGGGAACGAGAGCAGCACGTCGGTGACCCAGGAGAGCACGGTTCCGCTCTTGCTGCTGCCGGCTCCTACGAAGAGCCCGATGACCACGCCCACCACGCTGCCGACGAGCGTCGCCAGTGCGCTGATCGCGAGGATCATCGCGCCGCCGGCGAGGAAGCGCGAGAGCACGTCGCGGCCGAGCACGTCCGCGCCGAGCGGGAAGCCCTCGGCGGGCGGGCTCCCCGGCATCGTGAGCATGGCGTTGGGGTCGTTCGGGGCGAGCAGCGGCCCGACCACGGCGACGAGCACCACGGCGAGGGCGAGCACCAGCCCGACCACCGTGCGGGGGTAGGAGAGCGTGCGGAGCAGCAGGCGCTTCGCCGAGGAGGTGGTCTGCGTGCGCGGAAGCACCGCCATCTGCGTCGTGGTCATGCGATTGCCGTCCTCAGTTTCGGGGTCGCGAGCGTCGCGAAGATGTCGGCCAGGATGTTCGCCGCGACGATGACGGCGGCGAGCGCGAGCGCAACGAACTGCACGGTCGGCAGATCCCGCAGGGCGACCGAGTCGATGAGCGCGGTGCCCATCCCGGGGAAGCCGAACACGACTTCGACCATCACGACGCCGGCCACCAGGTAGCGGGTGACGAGCGCGACCGATTGGATGAGCGGCGGGAAGGCGTTGGGCAGCGCCTGGCGCAGGACGAGGTCCCGGGTGGGCAGCCCGTTGAGGCGGCCCATCACGATGTACTCGGCGTCCAACTGCTCGACCACGGTGCTGCGCACCATGCGCGAGAGCAGCGGAACTGCGGTCAGCACCAGCGTCACGACCGGGAGGATCAGCATGCTGCTCTGCTCCCAGATGGTCCGCGTCGGGTCGAGGGTCGAGACCGGCGGGATCGCGGTGAGCTTCAGGAAGAGCACGATCGAGACCAGCAGGATGCCGATCACGAACTCGGGGATGCCGGAGATGATGGTCGTCACCGCGACGAGGGCGCGGTCGAACCAGGAGTCCCGGTAGCGCGCGGCGATGGTGCCCACGAGGATCGAGAGGGGCACGGTGATGGCGAGCGAGATGCCGGCGAGCACGAGCGTGTTGAGCAGTCGGGCGCGCATCAGCTCGGCCACGGGCAGCTGATTGGCGAGGGAAGTGCCGAAGTCGCCCTGCAGCACGCCCAGGATCCAGGCGAAGTACTGCACGACGACGGGGCGGTCGAGGCCGAGCTGCTGCTTGAGCTGCTCGGCGGCCTCGGGGGTGGCCTGCACGCCGAGGAGCTGGACGGTGATGTCGCCGGGGAGGGCCTGCGTCGCGCCGAACACGATCACGGAGATGGCGAGCAGGGTCAGTGCCCCGAGGCCCAGCAGTACCGCTATCCGTCTGATCACGCGTGTGCCTCCCGCTGTGGACATCGATGTCTTGCGGAGTCCGGCGGCCATTCCGGTCGCCGTTCTCCTTTAAGAGCCGATTCAGCTCTTGAAAAACAACAATGACGCACCTCGCCGCCTCGCGCATGCGGCATCTGCACAATCGTCGAATCGCAGGCCATGCCGAAGCACAGCGCTTCGAGGCTCTGCGCGCTTGCCCCGCCCCGAACGGATCACGATACTGAGTACTTATGGACGCAGCGGCAGAGCACGGGCGGGATGCCCGCTGGACCGCGGAGACGCTGCGGCGCCTCGCCCGCGCGGGGCGCACGGAGTTCGACTTCAGCAGCATCGTGTCGGTGCTCTCCGCCGCCGCGCAGACCCCGGTCTGCGTCATCGACACGCGCGGCAGCTTCCTCGCGTCGACGCCCAGCCGCGCGGAATGGGACGCCGACGAGATACTGACCCGTACCGCCGAGATCGTCGGAGACGGCCTCGTCGTCCACCCGCTGATCGTGGAGGGCGAGACCGTGGCGTTCCTCTCGGCGCGGCTCGATCACGACCCGGGCGGCGTCTGCCAGTTCGCGGCCGACCTCATCTCGATGTACCTCTCGCGCATGAACGCCCGCCTGGAGGGGAAGCGCGAACTGGTGGCCCAGGTCCTCGAGGACTTCTTCGCCGCGCGGCTCCCGGAGGAGGACGCGGCCCGCCGGCTCGCCGAGATCGGCATCGATCCCGGCACCGACCACCGGGTGATCTGCGGCATCGTCGACGCGCCCCCGGAGCGCCTGCGATCCTTCCCCTGGAACCTGCACACCCTCGTCGGCAGCGGTCGCGACCCGTACATCCGCGCGCTGATCGACGGCAACGTCGTACTGGTGGTCCCGGCCGCCGCACCGGCCCGGGTCATCGCCGAGGTCGCGCACGAGCGGCTCACCCGTCTCGGCCAGGATCCCCGGGTCGGGATCGGCAACGTCTTCAAGGGGCTCTCCGGGCTCCGGCTGAGCTACTACCACGCGCGGACCTCCGCGGTGAGCTCTCCGGGGATCAGCGACGGGATGCACCTGAACCTCGGCTCGCTGCTGCTGCTCGCGAACCTCGACCTCCCGCTGAAGACGCTGAGCGACGAAGTCCTCGCGCCGCTCGTCGAATACGACGCCCAGAACCACGGCGACCTCGTCCTCACGCTCGCCACGTTCCTCCGGCTCGACTGCTCGAGCCAGCGCACCGCGGCCGAGCTCTTCGTGCACCGCAACACCCTTCGTTACCGCCTGACGCAGATCGAATCCCTGACCGGCCGCTCGCTCTCCTCCTTCCAGAACAAGATGCACTTCTGGGTGGCGGTGATCGGGTCGGGCGCGCAGGCGGAGCCGCAGGCGGACTACCTCGAATCGCTGCACGCACTCGACCCCGACATCCACACCCCGACGATCCGACCCGAGGCACGCTCATGAACTGCACACCACAGTCACGCCTGCTCACCGAGCTGCGCACCCCGATTCTGCGATCCACCAGGCCGGAGCTCGCGCGCGACTTCTACAACGGTGTGCTCGGGGATCGGGCCACCGTGCTCGGGACCGAGCAGCCCGGCGCCGACGAGCAGACCTGGGGCATCATCCTGCCCGCCCCGGCCGAGGCCGGCTCGCAATGGCTCCCGCACGCGGTCTCCGACGACCTCGCCTCCGTGCAGGAGCGGGTGCACGATGCCGGCGGGACCATCTGCCGCGAGGCCGCGCTGTTCGAGAGCATGCTCGTCACGGCCCCCGATCAGTCCCAGATCATCATCACGGAGCGTGCGCCCGGGGAGCCGGCCCTCGCCCGCGAGCTGCGCGTGATGCTCGAGCTCTGCACGCGCGAGATCGACGCCTCGTGCGGCTTCTACTCCAGGGTCCTCGACCTCACCCAGATTCCGGTGCCCGGCGACCCGTACAGCTACCGCGTGCTCTTCTCGAACGACATCGGTATCGCGGGGGCCGTCGACATGACCACCTTCTTCCGCGAGACGACCGTCTCGCACTGGATCCCGTACTTCCAGGTCGACGACATCGAGCGCGCCGTCGAGACCTCCGTCGCGTACGGGGCGCGAGTCACCGTGCCCATCGACGAGTCCTTCTTCGACACTCGGTACGCCACCCTCACCGACCCCACGGGGGCGACGTTCGGCATGCGGGAGCAGCCGCGGGTCGGCGGCGTCTTCGGCAGCTTCAGCCGGGTCCACGGCAGGTTCCTGAGCTCTGAGGAGCTCGCGGAGCAGGGCGAGCCGGGTGCGATCGGCGCGGTGGGGTCGGAAGGATGAGCGCGCGCGTCGCGCTGGTCGGCGCCGGCCAGGTGGGCCGCCTGCTGGTGCCGCGCCTG
>NZ_JBHSRW010000128.1:0-6355 GCF_042659205.1 Leucobacter soli | reverse complement strand
CCAGTTCGCCGCGCAGCGCGTCGAGCGTCGCCTCGGCGAGCTCGCGCTCCTCCTCCTCGCGGCCGGCAGCCTCCGCGGCCGCGGCGAAGTATCTGACGGTGATGCGGGACATACCGCCATCGTACCCCGCCCGTCCGCCCGTTCCCCGCCCGTTCCCGGTGCGGCCCCGGGTCAGTTCGCGGTGCGCCCGCGCAGCGCGACGAGCACGGCGATCGAGACGACGATCAGGATCAGGGAGAGCGTGAGCGCCGTGTCCTGGGTAACACCGGCACCGTTGAACGCCGTGTAGATCGCGAGCGGCACGGTGCGCGTCGTCCCGGCGGCGTTGCCGGCGAACAGCGCGGTCGCGCCGAACTCGCCGAGCGCGCGAGTGAAGCAGAGGATGGTGCCGGCGGCGAGACCCGGCGCGACCATCGGGAGCGTGACGAGGAAGAGGGCGCTCGTCGGCTTCGCTCCGAGCGTCGCCGCGGCCTCCTCGTACGCGGGGTCGAGGCCCCGCAGCGCGCCCTCGACCGAGATCACGAGGAAGGGGAGCGCGACGAAGGTCTGGGCGATCACCACCGCGACAGTCGTGAAGGGGATCCGGATGCCCAGCTCGGAGAGCGCGTCGCCGAGCACGCCGCCCCGGCCGAGCAGCGAGAGCAGCGCGAGGCCGCCGACGAGCGGGGGCAGGACGAGCGGCAGGGTGACGACCGCGCGCAGGAGCGCGGCGGTCGTCCCCGTGGTCCGCGAGATGACGATCGAGAGCGGGACGCCGAGAACGAGGCAGATCCCGGTGGAGATCAATGCCGTGACCACGGAGAGACCGAGGGTGCTCGCCGTCTCGGGCGCGGCGAGCGTGCGGGGCAGCGCCGCCCAGTCCATGCGCGAGAGCAGCGCGAGCAGCGGAAGCACCAGCACCGCCCCGCCGATGACGGCGGGGACGATGATGGTGCCCGGAACCCCCCGGTGGATCGGGCGGGTGCCACCCGACCCGGTCACGCCGGGCCGAAGCCGAGCTGCTCGAAGAGCGACTGCGCCTCGTCGGAGAGCATGAAGTCGGCGAACGCCTGGGCGGCATCCGGCGACCCGGATCCGGCGAGCGGGGCGATCACATAGCTGCCCGCGGCCTCGATCGAGCCCTCGATCTCGATGCCCTCGACGGCGCCGTCGGAGCGCAGCACGTCGGAGCGGTAGATCAGCCCGGCGTCGGCCTCGTCGTTGCTCACCTTGGTGAGCACGGCCGTCACGTTCTGCTCCTCGCTGACGGGCTCGAGTGCGACGTCGTCGCGCTCGAGGAGCTGCTGCGAGGCGGCGCCGCAGGGCACCTCGGGCGCGCAGACGACCACGATCGGCAACTCGCCGTCGGGGCCGGGCTTCACGAGGTCGGCCAGCGTCTCGATGCCCAGCGGGTTGCCCGGGGCCACGGCGATCTGGAGGCTGCTCGTCGCGAAGATCACGGGATCGGAGGCCAGCAGGCCCTCCTCGGCGACCTTGTCCATATTGTTCTCATCGGCCGAGGCGAAGACGTCGACGGGCGCGCCGCCGATGATCTGCGTCGCCAGGGTGGACGATCCATCGAAGGTGAGGCCCTCGAAGGTCACTCCGGGATGCAGCTCCTGGAACGCGGCGGTGAGCTGCTCGAACGCCGGCTGCAGCGAGGCCGCGGCCGAGACGGTGAGCGTGCCCGTGAGCTCGCTCGCCGGGGCCGGCTCCGCGTCTCCGCCCGTCGACGCGTCCGGCGCGCTCGCGCAGCCGGCCAGCAGCGCCAGAGCGAACCCCGCAGCGGCGAGGCCCCGGATCGTGCGGGTCGTCGTGGTGTTCATGCGTCCTCCTGGTGTGGGCCGGCGCTGATCGGATGGCCACCGGCGGGTTCGGCTGCGGTGATCAGCGAGCAGTCTCGATGATCACCGTGGTGGCTTTGACGATGGCGGTCGCCCGCGAACCGATCTCGATCCCGAGCTCGTCCAAGGCCTCCGCGGTCATCAGCGAGACGACGCGATTCGGGCCGCACTGCAGCTCGACCTGCGCGACGATGCCCGAGCGCTCGACGGCGGTGACGATCCCGGTGAACCGGTTGCGCGCGCTCCGTCGCACCGGCTCGTCGTCGTCCCGCGGCGGCGCGAGTTCGAGCGTGCGCTGGGCGAGGGAGGCGCCGGATACGACCTGCCGCCCGCTTTCGTCGATGCTCGCCTCGAGTAGACCATCGGTAGCCCACCGACGGATCGTGTCGTCGCTCACGCCGATCAGGCGCGCCGCTTCGCTGATCCGGAAATACGTCATGAAGCCCAGCTTACATCCGTGCCTGCGTGTGTCTGACCGGATTCTCGACGCATATGCGCACGCCTGAAGAGTTGCGAATCGCCGCGTGCCCCCGCCGCTGCCCGCGCCTCGCCTCATTGACTTCCCCGATGGCCCGGGTTACCGTCGGGGTATCGGCGGCACTCGGCAAATGCCCCGGCGGATCAGGACCGAAGCATTTCGGTGCTTCCTTCCTCTTCACGCAGTGCTGCGAGAGGAGATGCTGACATGGGCAGCGTGGGATTGCTGTACGTCGGAGCCGTTCTGTTCATCAACGGCCTCATGCTGATCGACGTCGTGCCGGGGAGATCCGCGGCCGCGATGAACCTCTTCGTCGGGGGAATGCAGGTGATCTTCCCGACCATCATCATCATGCAGTCGGGCGGGGACCCGGCGGTGGTCCTCGGGGCCTCCGGCCTGTACCTGTTCGGTTTCACCTACCTGTACGTCGCCTGGAACATCCTGACCGGTGCGAGCGGGGAGGGGCTCGGATGGTTCTCCCTCTTCGTCGCCGGCTGCGCGGTCGTCTACGGGATCCTGCAGTTCACCCTGTTCGACGACCCGGTGTTCGGCGTGATCTGGTTCTCGTGGGCCGTGCTCTGGTTCCTGTTCTTCCTGGTGCTCGGGCTGGGCAAGGAGCAGCTGACGCGCCGAACGGGCTGGTTCACGCTGCTGCTCGGCATCTTCACCGGCGCGATTCCCGCACTGCTGCTGCTCAGCGACGGCTACGCGACCGGGGCGACCGAGGGCATCATCGCTGCGGTGCTCGGGGCGGTGCTTCTGGCGATCTCGTGGGTGCTCGGCCGGCCGGTCGAGCGAGCGGCGCCGGCGCACGTCACGGACCCAGCGATACCCCACTGATCTTCCACTGCGAGCAGTCGTCGCGCGGTGGTGACGAAAGGAGCGGCCCGGATGCCGAGTTACAGCTACCGATGCGTCGAGGGCTGCCGCTTCGAGGCGATCTACCCGATGGCAGAGGTGCCGCAGGAGACGGAATGCCGCGACTGCGGGGCGGTCGCCCGCCGCGCCATCACGGCGCCCCACCTCTCGGTGGCGGACAGCTCGGCGTTCCGCCTCATGGACGGGGCGGCGCGGAGCGCCCATGAGCCGGAGGTGGTGACGAGTCTGCCCTCGGCGGCCGGCCCCGCACGCCGTCGATCGGTCACGCACAACCCGCTGCACGCGAAGCTGCCGCGCTCCTAGCGCGGCGGCAGGAAGTCCGGCGGCGATGCCGCCGCCGCAACAACAAGGAGAAGAAGGAAGGTCGAGGGCGATGCCCGAACACATATTCAAACTGGATTCCAATAAGAAGTTCGTCGACCAGGAGAAACTCGGTCACAACCGCTGGCACCCGGAGATCCCGCCGGTCGCGACGGTGAAGCCCGGCGACAGCTTCCGGGTCGATTGCCGTGAATGGTTCGACGGCGCGATCAAGAACGACGACTCGGCGCAGGACATCCTCGACGCCCCCCTGCTCACGGTGCATACGCTCAGCGGACCCTTCGCCGTCGAAGGGGCGAAGCCGGGCGACCTGCTGATCGTCGACATCCTCGACGTCGGCCCGATCCCGCAGGAGGACTCCGGGCCGCTCGCCGGCCAGGGCTGGGGATACACCGGCATCTTCGCGACTCGGAACGGCGGCGGCTTCCTGACCGAGCAGTTCCCGGACGCCTACAAGGCGGTCTGGGACTTCAACGGGCAGACGGCGACATCGCGGCACGTTCCCGGAGTTTCCTTCACCGGCCTGATCCATCCGGGCCTCATGGGCACCGCGCCTTCGGCGGAGCTGCTCGCGACCTGGAACGCACGTGAGGGCGCACTCATCGCGACGGACCCTGATCGGGTTCCGCCGCTCGCTCTGCCGCCCGAGGCCGAGCACGCCGTGCTCGGAGGACTGGACCGCGGAGAATGGGCGAGGGTCGGATCCGAAGCCGCGCGAACCGCTCCGCCGCGCGAGAACGGCGGCAACCAGGACATCAAGAACCTGAGCAAGGGGACGCGGATCTTCTACCCGGTGTTCGTCGACGGGGCGAACCTCTCGGTGGGCGACCTGCACTTCTCCCAGGGCG
Source organism: Leucobacter soli (assembly GCF_042659205.1). NCBI lineage: Bacteria > Bacillati > Actinomycetota > Actinomycetes > Micrococcales > Microbacteriaceae > Leucobacter > Leucobacter soli. The sequence goes on along the minus strand of NZ_JBHSRW010000128.1, from coordinate 2,006 downwards.
ACGGTGAGATCACCTTCTGCGGTGCGATCGAGATGGGCGGGTTCATCGACCTGCGCGTCGACCTCATCAAGGGCGGGATGGACACCTACGGCGTCTCGGAGAACGCGATCTTCATGCCGGGCAACGTCGATCCGCAGTTCAGCGAGTGGCTGGCCTTCTCGGGGACCTCGGTGACCCTCGACGGCGAGCAGAAGTACCTCGACTCGCACCTGTCGTACCAGCGCGCGTGCCTGCACGCGATCGACTACCTCACGAAGTTCGGCTACAGCCCCGAGCAGGCCTACCTGCTGCTGGGAGCGGTGCCGATCGAGGGCCGTCTCTCCGGTGTGGTCGACATCCCGAACTCGTGCTCGACGGTCTACATCCCGACCTCGATCTTCGACTTCGACGTGCGGCCTTCGGCGTCGGGTCCCGTGCAGATCGACCCGGGGATCGGCGCACCGCGCGCGGCGGCGTGACACCGCGTCGCCGCCGGCCGGTGCCGCGAACCTGCCTCCGGGTTCCGCCTCAGGCGTGACCCGGGGCCGGGTTCACGGCCGCCTCTCCGCAGGGCTGCGGGATCGGTGGGTGCGGAGATCGGCGGAGTCGGATCAGTCCGTCGTGTCGTCGGCTGTGTCGTCGTCCGTCGCATCCTCAGGTGCGGCGCCGACGATCCGGTCGGGCCGGGAGTAGACGACCATCGACGGGCCGCGCAGGAAGCCGACGAGCGTGAGCCCGGACTCCTCGGCGAGATCCGCCGCCAGCGACGAGGGCGCCGACACCGCCGCGAGCATCGGGATCCCGGCCATCAGCGCCTTCTGGGTGAGCTCGAAGCTCGCGCGTCCCGAGACCATGAGCACGCAGGATCGTGCCGGCAGGCGACCGTTCATGAGGGCCCAGCCGACGACTTTGTCGACCGCGTTGTGGCGGCCGACGTCCTCGCGCAGTACGAGCAGTTCCCCGGTCCGCCCGTCGAAGAGTCCGGCGGCATGCAGGCCGCCGGTGCGATCGAACACCCGCTGCTGGGCGCGCAACGCCTCCGGGAAGCCCGCGAGGGCGGCGGCGTCGATCTCGAGCTGATCGTCGGCGACGGTGAAGTGCGTCTGCGTGTGCACGGCGTCGATGCTCGCCTTGCCGCACAGGCCGCAGGAGCTCGTCGTGTAGAAGTTCCGCTCGAGGCTCGGGTCGGGCGGAGCGACGCCTGGAGCGAGCGACACGTCGAGGATGTTGTAGGTGTTGCCCTGTTCGTCCGATCCCTCGTACTCGGCTCCCGCGCAGTAGCGCGCCGTGGAGAAGTCCTCGCCCCGATGGATCACGCCCTCGGAGACGAGGAAGCCTGCGGCGAGCTCGACGTCGTGACCGGGCGTTCGCATCGTCACCGCGAGCGAGCGGCCGAAGACGCGGATCTCGAGCGGCTCCTCCACGGTGAGATAGTCCGCGCGCCGGGTCGGCGAGCGCCCGACGGTGAGACGGGTGACGCGGCGGCGATCGGCGATGCGGGACACGCTTCTTGGATAGCATCGAATGCGGGAGAGAGCAAACGAGGAGCCGACTGCTCGGGGCGGAGGTGCGGGATGGCCGATGCGGCCGGGTCGTCGATGGTGACGGCCGAGGAGCACCTCGCATGGATCCTCGACCGGGTTCCGGCACTCGCCCCCCGGAGTCTGCCCGTGGGCGAGGCGCACGGGCTCACCCTCGCCGGCGACGCGAATGCGTGCCATGATCTGCCGCTCTGGGACAACTCCGCGATGGACGGCTACGCGCTGCGTGCGGCGGACGTCGCGGCAGCGGGCCCCGCATCGCCGATCGCGCTGCGGGTGCTCGGCGAGGTGGCGTCCGGGAGCGCCGAGGACCCGCAGATCGGTCCAGGAGAGGCCGTACGGATCATGACCGGGGCGCCGGTGCCTGCGGATGCGGACGCCGTGGTGCCCGTCGAGCACACGCGGGGGGATCGCGCGGACGACCCGTGGGCGGTCGAGCGGGTCGAGGTGATCCGCCGGGCGGATCCCGGCGCGAACATCCGGATC
>NZ_JBHSRW010000127.1:0-6357 GCF_042659205.1 Leucobacter soli | reverse complement strand
GTGTACGCCGCCTGACCCCGGACGAGAGCAACGCTTCAATCTGCGCGACCGAGAACGGCCGAGGCGTTCAGCGCGCCGTGCCCGATGGCCGCCGGCCACACCGACGCCGAGCGCAGGCGCGCCCAGCCGAACAGCACGCCCCAGGCGACGCAGCCGCCGACCATCAGCGCGACACCGCGCCAGTCGGTGTACCCGAAGTTGTAGCCGAGCAGGATCAGCGGCGAATGCCACAGCCCCCAGACGACGCCCGTGATCAGCAGTGCCGGCCACCGGCCGAACGGCCGGAGTGCCGGCAGGAGCCACCCTCGCCAGCCCAGCTCCTCGCCGAGCGCGAAGACGGTGTTGACGAGTGCACCGAACGGGATCGAGAGCAGCTGCAGGGCGACGAGCAGGCCGATGGGCGGCATCGCCGCAGCGACCGCCGGATCGAGCCCCGCCAGCTGCGCGTCGAGCATTTCGCGGAAGCCCGAGAACCCCACGAGGTCCAGCCGCACCAGGCCGAGCGCCGCGGAGACGAACACCACGGCCACGACGACCGCGATCGGCGCGAGGATCGCCCCGACCATGAACCAGACGACCCGCTTGGCCGGCCTGAGCGGCCAGAGCCCGAGGAGACGCAGGCGGGTACCGCGCGGTGCCCGTGACACGAGCATCGCCGCCAGGGCCGCAACCGTCGGCGTGAACATCATGGCCATGCCGGTCACGGCGATCTTCGCCGCCAGATCGGGTGCCTCGCCGCCGCCGCTCGACCAGATGGGTATGGCGACCAGCCAGGCGAGACCGAACGCGACGACGATGTACACGATCACCGCTGCCCACGGCACGCGATCCGGGCGGTCAGGGCGCCCGCCGCTCAGGGGCGCCGCGGTGCGCTCGGGACGATCGGTACGCCCGGCACGCCCGGTACGCCCGGTTCCGCGATCTGGCTGATCCGACAGGTTTCCGTCTATCCGCTCGTTCATCCGTTCGCTCCCCTCACTCCCCCGCAACGCCACTGGTACGGGCCTGTTCGGCGACGGCGGCGAGCAGCGCGGCCGCCGTCTCCGCATCGTCGACGGTGACGGCGAAGATCCGCCCGTCCTCACGCGTCGCGACCACGCCGTCACCGGTCCGCATCACGATCCCGAAGCGGCCCGGAGTCCACCGGAGGCCCCAGCCTCCGAACTCCGCGAAGGGCACGATCCGCTCGGCCACGACGCTCTCGACCTCGGTCGCGGGCAGCCGGAAGGCCGGCCAGCCCAGGAACGACCGCGCCTCGAGCCCACGCGCATCGATCCGCACGCCGAACCAGAGCGTCGTGACCGAGAGCGCCAGGACGAGGAGGAACACCCCGAACATGATCCAGCGCACCGCGGTCTCGACCGGAGCGAGGAACACGACGACCGTGCTCACCCCGAGCACGCCGAGGGCCGCACCGATCACCCAGAGGAACACCCGTGACGGCTTCACCGCCCCGATCCACACCGCGCGCTCCGTGCCCGCGAGCGCGAGCGGACGGCTCGGATCCGCCACCGGCTGCCGGATCTCAACGCTCGGCTGCGCGAACCACCCGACGAGCCCGGCGACGATCCAGATTCCGAAGCTGAGCGCCATGAAGCCGCCGACACCGGGAGCATCGGCCGCGTCGTCGAGGTCGAGCTGCACGCCCGCGGTCGTCAGCGTCACCGTGACGATGAACGCCGCGAACCCAACGGTGAAGGCGGTCATGAAGCGCTGGAAACGCGACCACAGCGGCATCGCCCCGCCTCGGCCGCCGAAGACGACCATGAGGCGCATCATCAGGATGAAGCCGAGTCCGAGCCCGCCGAGGAGCCACACCGAGGTCCAGCGCGAGCCGAAGCCGTCCGGGCCGCCGGAGAAGCCCCAGTGCGTCGCGGCCGGATCCGGCAGTCTCGGGATCCAGACGATGACCACGGCGAGGCCGATGAGCACGACCGCCACGGGGACGTACACTCCCACCCAGCGCGCTGCGCGCCGCGCCCGGTGGAGATCTCGGCGCTGCTCCTCGCTCAGGAGCTGCGGTGTCGCATCGTTCATGGCGTCCTCCTCTTCCGCGAGAGCGTCGCTTCGTTTCGCGCGGCCGCCGCGCCGACTGCTGCACCGACTTCCGCGCCGACCGTCGCCGTACCGACTGCGCCGGTGTCTACTGCGCCGGTGCCGACGGTATCGGCAGCGTAGGTTCCGACCGCGTCGGTGTGCGCGTGCGCCACGATCGCGGCGAGCGTCTCGGCCTCGATGCCGAGCAGTCTGGCCCGGGCCGCGAGCGCCTGCGCCTCCCGGTGCAGCGATGCGATCTCCTCGGCCAGCGGCGTCACGACTGCGCCTCGCCCGCGCCGCAGATCGAGCAGTCCTTCGTCCCGGAGCAGCTGGTACGCGTGCAGCACCGTGTGCTTGTTCACCTCGAGCCCTGCGGCGATATCACCGGCCGGCGGCAGCTTCTCGCCGGGGACCAGGCGACCGGCGGAGACCGCAGCGCGGATCGAGTCGGCGATCTGCGCGTAGATCGGCCGATCCTTCGCGGCGTCGACCCGGATCAGCATGACGCACCCCGCTTCGCCTAATTGAGTAGTTCTACTTCAACTATAACTTATGGAGTCGACGAGTCGCACTCCCGATGTCTCATCCGGCCGCACCCCTCGTCCGCGCCCGGTCGCCGGAAACCCCGCCACTCGACTGCATCCGCCGCCCGGATGCAACCGTCCATCACCTACAACCGTCAACCGCCTGCAACCGTAACCAGTCCCCTACCGTCAGACTCCCCGCTGTTGAACGGCCCCCTTATTCACGAGCGGCCCCCTTGATCACCGGGACCAAGGGGGCCACTCGCCAGATAGGGGGCCAGTCGTGAAGGTGAGGGACCGGACACGAGACGGAAAGCGCCGGTCACGAGGGAGAGTGCCGGTCACGCATGAGGGAGGCACCGCGCACGGGGCAGGCACACGCGTCGGCAGCCGTACATGCGGCAGGCACCCGCAGACGCCCGCGCACGAAGCAGGCACCCGCAGGCCAAACCGGCAGTCACGCGCGACGCAGGCACCACGCACGGGCAGCCGCACGCGAGGGAGATACCGCACGCGGGGCAAGCGCCCGCGCGGGAGACTGGCCCCCTCAGGCGAACGCGGCGATGCCGGTCAGCTCGCGCCCGATCACCAGCTGGTGCACCTCATCGGTGCCCTCGTAGGTGCGCACCGACTCGAGGTTCGCCATGTGCCGCATCACCGGGAAGTCGGAGGTGATGCCGTCGCCGCCGAGGATCGCGCGGCAGGTGCCGGCGATCTTGATCGCCTCGCGCACGTTGTTCAGCTTGCCGACCGAGATCTGAGCGTGGGGCAGCTTGCCCGCATCCTTCAGCCGCCCCAGATGCAACGCGAGCAGCAGTCCCTTCTGATACTCGAGGAACATATCTGCGAACTTGGCCTGGATGATCTGCTTGCCGCCGATGGGCGACCCGAACGTCTCGCGCGTCTGCGAACGCTCGATCGCGACCTCGAGGCACGAGCGCGCAGCGCCCATCACGCCCCAGGCGATGCCGTAGCGCGCCTCGTTTAGGCACTTGAACGGCGCCGAGAGTCCCTTGGCGCCCGGCAGCATCGCGTCGAGCGGCAGGCGCACATCGTTCAGTTCGATCTCGGTCTGCAGCGAGGCCCGCATCGAGAGCTTGTTCTCGATCGCCGTCGCCTGGAAGCCCGGGGTGTCGGTCGGCACGACGAAGCCGCGCACCACGCCCTCCTCGTCCTTCGCCCAGATCACGCCGACCGCTGCGATGGTGGCGAGGCCGATCCAGCGCTTCTTGCCGTTGAGCACCCACGTGTCGCCGTCGCGGCGAGCGGTGGTGATCATGGTGCTCGGGTCGGATCCGCCCTGCGGCTCGGTCAGTCCGAAGAAGCCGATCGCCGAGCCTTGGCCCATCGCGGGCAGCCAGCGCTGCTTCTGCTCCTCGCTGCCGAACTTATGGATGGCGCCCATCGCGAGCGAGCCCTGCACCGAGAGCGCCGTGCGGAACCCCGAGTCGACCGCTTCGAACTCCATCGCGACGAGGCCGTAGGCGACCGACGAGGCGCCGCGCAGCCCGTAGCCGTCCATGTACATGCCGAAGGCGCCGAACTCGCCGACCTCGGGCAGCAGCTCGACCGGCAGGCGGCGATCCTCGAACGCCTCATCGATGATCGGCGCGATGCGCGTCTGCGCGAACTCCCGCGCCCTCAACTGCCACTCGCGCTCCTCCTCGGTCACGAAATCGGAGATGTCGAAGAGCTGGTCGATCGTGGTGGGCATGGGGGTTCCTCTCATTGCATCATCCTGCGCGCGGAGCGAATCGCGGGATCTCGGGTGTACAGGTCGGATTCTGCGACTCGCTTTGCTCGCGCAGAATGACGGATCGTGTCGGATCAGCGCCAAGTGGCGCCGTCGTGCTCGCCGAGGCCGGGGGGCGGCGTGCCGTAGCGAGCCGGAGTCTCGGAGAACGAGATGGGCGTCGCGATGGATCGGAGCGTGTGCGCCTCCCCGTCGGGCCCGACGGCCGGGGTCTCCGCCACGACACCGAGCTCCAGGCTCTCGGCGAGCTCGATCGCCTGCGCGATCGTGTTGACGCGACCGGCCGGGATGCCGGCCGCGGTGAAGGCGTCGATCCATTCGGCGGCGGTGCGGGTGCGCAGGCGCGCCTCCAGCCTCTCGCACAGTTCGGCGCGATGCTCGACGCGGGAGGGGTTGTCGGCGAAGCGCGGATCGTCGGCGAGCGTCGGATCCCCGACCGCCTGCGCGAGGCGGGCGAACTGACCGTCGGTGCCGACGGCGACCGCGATCGACTGATCCGCGGCGCGGAACGTCTCGTACGGCGCGATGGAGGGGTGGGCGTTGCCCATCCGCCCCGGGGAGACGCCGGTCTCGAGCGTGGAGGAGGCCTGGTTGGCGAGCGCGGAGAGCAGGGATCCCAGCAGCGTGACCTTCACATGCTGGCCGCGGCCGCCGGACGCCCCAGGGGCGTCGGCCGGCAAGTCGCGCGCGCGCAGTGCGGCCTGGATGCCGATCACCGCGTTGAGCCCGGTGAGGATGTCGACCAGTGCAACGCCGACCTTGGTAGGTTCGCCGCCGGGCGCGCCGTCGGGCTGTCCCGTGATGCTCATGAGGCCGCCGACCGCCTGCACCAGCAGGTCGTACCCCGGCAGATCCTTCCCGGCGGCATCGCCGAAGCCCGAGATGGAGCAGTAGACGACGCCCGGGTTCTCGGCGGCGACGGCCTCGTAGCCGAGGCCGAACTTCTGCATGGTGCCGGGCTTGAAGTTCTCGATCACGACGTCCGCGGAGAGTGCGAGCTCTCGGGCACGGGCAATGCCCTCCTCGGAGCGCAGGTCGCAGACAATCGAGCGCTTGCCACGGTTGACACCGGCGAAGTAGGTGCTCTGGCCGACCGCATTGCTCGGCGGCGACCACTGACGAGTACCGTCGCCCTCGGGGCTCTCGATCTTGATCACATCGGCGCCGAGGTCGGCGAGGATCATCGTGGCGTGCGGGCCGGCGAGGACCCGCGAGAAGTCCGCGATGCGGATCCCGGCCATCGGCCCGCGGCGATGGTTCGCTGGCGGGGCAGACGGGGATGCGGCGGTGGGCTGATCCGGGTGATTCACGTGGCCTCCGAGCTTCGACACGCTTCAGGCTACGCGCCCGCGCAGAGTGGAGTAAGGTTCAAAATGCACAAGTCGAATGCTTCACTTGTGCAAATTGTGATCACGGACTGCCAGACGCGGGGAGGTACCATGCCGCAGCACAGCGCACGCGGGTCGGCGAACCGGACTGGCGACCGCGTCACGAGGAGTGCGCGGCCCAGCCTCACGACCGGTGTCGCCGAGGTCCGGCCGGCCGAGTCCGAGACGGAGCACCGGGAACAGTTGCGAAGGTCCAGGGTCGGCGCGCTCATCGCCCGTGGCCGCTACGAGGATGCGGCTGCGGCGCTCGGCGTGTGCTGGCCGGAGGAACACCTGCCCAGACAGGTGCGCGCCGCGCTCGCGCGCGGCCGCCCCGAGCGAATCGACGCCTTCCTCACCGCGTTCCGCGCGAGCGCGCCTCAGCACTTCGTCATCCGCGCGACCGAGCTGGACATCCCCTACCGCCAGGGCTTCGCCGAGCTGGTGCTCGTGCTACGGGTCGATGACGATACGAGATTCGATGTCGGAGTCGATGCCGATGCCGATACCGCAGGCGCTACCGATGCCGCAGTCGATGCCGATGCCGGGCCCGCCGCGCGCCTCGCGCCGATCATCGAGCTGTGCCGCGCGCACCTGCTCGATTTGGCGATCGGCCGAGCCGTCGCCGTCGAGCAGGCGCCGAACAGTCTCGCCTCGGCCCGAGCGCGCGCGGTCG
>NZ_JBHSRW010000126.1:0-6435 GCF_042659205.1 Leucobacter soli | reverse complement strand
GGGCCGGTGGTAGACACCGACGCGCTCGTCGCCGAGCTGCGGACGGGGCGGCTGCGCGCCGCTCTCGACGTCACCGACCCCGAGCCGCTGCCCGCCGATCACGAGCTGTGGGACTGCCCGAACCTGCTGATCACCCCGCACGTCGGCGGCGACTCGAGCGCGATGCTGCCGCGTATCAGCGCGCTCATCCTGCGTCAGATCGAGCGGATGCGCGCCGGGCTGCCGCCCGAGAATCTGATCGAGCTGCCGCGCGCCTGATCGCATTGCCGCGCGCCCGAGCCCCGTCCGTCGACGTGCCGTCGCCGTTCGGCGCGGCGGAGGTGTCCCCCGAGAGCCAGCGCAGCCAGCGCGCGCCGGGGTCGCCCTCGAGCACGAGCGCGCGCACCAGCAGCGTGAGCGGGATGGAGAGGATCGCGCCGAGCGGGCCGATCACGAACGTCCAGAACAGCACCGAGAAGAAGCTCAGCGTCAGGCTGAGACTGACCGCGTCGCTCACGAATTTCGGCTGGATCAGCACCTGCAGCAGCACGTTCGCGACGCAGTAGACCGCGATCACGCCGAGCATCAGCGGCCAGCCGCCGACGACGAGCGCGAGCAGCGCGGGCGGGACGAGGCCGAGCACGAAGCCGATGTTCGGCACGAAGTTGGTGACGAACGAGAGGATCGCCCAGACGAGCGGGGCGGGCACTCCCATCCACCACAGCGCCAACCCGTCGACCACCGCGACGAGCAGGCCGAAGGCGGCGTTGACGACGTAGTAGCGGCGGACTCCGCTGTTGAAGCGCGTGATGCGCTCCATCGCCGGGTGCGCGGCCGGGCCGAAGGCGGACTCCGCTCGGCCGTACCTCGCGGCATCCGCCGCCATGAAGATCACGTAGGCGAAGATGAAGAAGAGCGCCGTGAGCACGATCAGCACGCCGTTGCCGAGCGACGTCACGAAGCCGAGGATCGCCGAGGGCGTGAGCACGCCGGTCAGCCCGTCCGAGAGGCGGTAGTCGAGGCCGAGCCCGGTGAGCCAGGCGAGCACGTCGTCGGCGGTGGCTCGCAGGTCCCCGGCGTAGGTGATGACCAGTTGCGTGAACTCCATGCCGGCGAAGCCGAGGAGCAGCGCCATGACGAGCAGCACCGCCCACGCGACGGCGATCACGGCGGTGGTCGCGAGCCAGCGCGGCAGGCCCCAGCGTTCGAGCGGGTGGCGCAACGGGTGGCAGATGATGACGATGACCGCGGCGAGCGCCAGAGGTCCGAAGAGCTCGCGGGCGGCCGAGATGCCGGCCAGAGCGACCACGGCCGCGGCGAGTCCGAGCAGGATGCGCAGCATCGGCGTCGTGGCTGCGGCTGCGGCAGGCGTTGCAGAGTCGGGAGCTGCGGAGCCGGGAGCTGCGGCGGGTGCAGCCGGTGCGGCCGAGCCATCGGTTCGCGGCCGTGTCGGATCGCCTTCGGGGTCCATCTGTTCAGCGTAGTGGCATCGCGCCGTCGGAGTCCGTCATCTTTCGCCTATCGCCCGCGGGGAGGGTGCACAATCGAAGGGCAGGAGTGCGGACGCGGAGACCAGGGAGGCAGACATGCGCGCGATCATGGCGGAACAGGCCGGCGAACCGGAGGTGCTCGTGGTGCGGGAGGCGCCCGATCCGCAGCCGGGCCCGGGCGAGCTGCTGGTCGACGCCGCCGCCATCGGAGTCAACTTCATCGAGATCTACCAGCGCAGCGGGGTGTACCCGGTGGACTACCCGTTCACGCCGGGCGCGGAGGCCTCGGGCACGGTCGCCGCCGTCGGCGCGGGCGTCGACGGGTTCGCAGTCGGGGACCGGATCGCGACGGCGGGCGCGACGGGAACCTATGCCGAGCGCTTCGTCGTGGCGGCGGAGCAGGCCGCGCACGTGCCGAGCGGCGTCGACCTCGAGCTCGCCGGCGCACTGCCGCTGCAGGGCTGCACCGCCCACTACCTCGCGACCTCCGCCGCGACACCGCAGGCGGGCGATACGGTGCTCGTGCACGCGGGCGCCGGCGGGGTCGGCCTGCTGCTCACCCAGCTGCTCGTCGCCCGCGGAGTGCGGGTGCTCACCACGGCCTCGAGCGACGCCAAACGGAGGCTCAGCCTCGATGCCGGCGCCGCCGAGTCGTTCGACTACGAGGGCTTCGCCGATCGCGCTCGCGAGCTGACCGGCGGCGAGGGCGTCGTCGTCGTCTACGACGGGGTGGGCCGCGACACCTTCGACGCGTCGCTCGACGCGCTCCGCGTGCGCGGCGAGCTGGTGCTCTTCGGCGGGGCGAGCGGCCAGGTGCCGCCCTTCGACCTGCAGCGGTTGAACGCGGGCGGATCCCTGTCGATCACGCGACCCTCGCTCGGGCACTTCATGCGCACCCCCGAGGAGCGGGCGTGGCGCTACGGAGAACTCTTCGGGGCGCTCGCGGATGATTCGCTGCAGGTGCAAGTCGGAGCGCGCTTCGCGCTCGCCGACGCTGCGGACGCCCACCGCGCACTGGCAGGCCGCGGTACGACGGGCAAGCTGATCCTCATCCCCTAAGGCATGTCTGCGAAATCCTCGCCTACTGCGCGCACTCTGCCGAAGCGCCTTGCGGCGTTCTCGTCAGTCGACGATGCTTCCGGCATCGCCTCCCTCCTCGGCCTTGCAATACACTCCGGCAGAGTGCTGCTCGCAACGGCGAAGATTTAACAGACACGCCCCAGGGTCGCAACGGATCGGTCCCTGCCGGGTCGCCTTCCGCTGCCGAGAATCCCGCGCGATCCCGCAGGATCCTGCGCGGGCTATTCGGAGTGGAAGCCCTGCGCCCGCAGGGATTCGCGCATGGTGTGGCGGCCGTGCATGCCCTCGACCGTGCCGAGCCGTCCGCTCACGGCGCGCGCCCAGCTGCGGCTCTCGACGCCCTGCCCGGCGAAGTACTCGCGGTAGTTCTCCTCGTACTGCTCGGTCCCGTCCCGCCAGGCCTCGGGGTCGTAGGCCTCCCGATGCAGCACGGCCGAGAGCGGGAGCCGCGGCTTGAGGCCGGTGCCCTCGGCCGGATCGGGCACACCGAGCGCCATGCCGACGACGGGGAAGACGTTCTGCGGCAGCTCCAGCTCGGCGCTCACCGCGGCCGGATCGTTGCGGATGCCGCCGATGAAGAGGCCGCCGAGCCCCAGCGATTCGGCCGCGAGCAGCGCGTTCTGAGCGGCGATGCCGACGTCGACGGAACCGAGCACCGTGTTCTCGATCAGGCCGAGCGTCGCGGGTTCGGCCCCACGGGAACGGATCAGCTCGGCGTTGCGCGCGAAGTCGGCCAGCCAGACGAGCAGCACCGGCGCGTGCTCCACATAGTGATGGTCGCCGATCGCCTGCGAGATGCGTCGCTTGCGGTCGGCGTCGTGGATGGCGACGACCGTCCAGGCCTGCAGGTTCGACGAGGTCGAGGCGCGCTGCGCCGCGGAGACGATGCGTCCGAGCTGCGCGTCCGTCACCGGGACATCCAGGAACCTCCGCACCGAGCGGTGCGCGAGCTGCTGCTCGATCACGGGCGAGTCGATCCGATCCGACATGCGGGCTCCTGTCTGCGGGCTCTTCGCGTCTTTCGTGCGGGATGGTGCTCCCGGCAGCGAGCCTACCGCCCGGAATCCGACCGGCGCCGGCGCTCGCCGCACGGCGGACCCCGATGCCCGGCGACCCTCCAGCGCGGCTGAGTAGGATGGGAGGCCGTGCGCGGCGATCCGTCGCCGCGCCGCCGTACCGCTGGGCCGCTGCGCAGATCCGCGATCGCGCCGCGACCGTGCTGCACCACCGCGCCGCGGTACGGCAGTTCCCAAGATCCCCGCTTGCCCCTTGGAGTGAAACAGAACATGGCTGAACAGACCCGCCTCGACAAGGTCATCGCCCTCGCCCGCCACCGCGGTTTCGTCTTCCAGGCGGGTGAGATCTACGGCGGCTCGCGCTCGGCCTGGGACTACGGCCCCCTCGGCACGGCGCTCAAGGAGAACATCAAGCGCCAGTGGTGGAAGGCCATGGTGCAGCGCCGCGACGACGTCGTCGGCATCGACTCGAGCGTCATCCTGCCGAAGCAGGTCTGGGAGGCGTCGGGCCACGTCGAGGTCTTCAGCGATCCGCTCGTCGAGTGTCTGAGCTGCCATAAGCGCCAGCGCGAGGATCACCTCATCGAGGCGTTCGAGGAGAAGAAGGGTCGCGCACCCGAGGGCGGCCTCGCCGAGATCGTCTGCACGAACTGCGGCACGCGCGGCCAGTGGACCGAGCCGCGCGCCTTCTCGGGTCTGCTCAAGACGTTCCTCGGGCCCGTCGACGACGAGGCCGGGCTGCACTACCTGCGCCCCGAGACCGCGCAGGGCATCTTCGTGAACTTCGCGAACGTGCTGCAGTCGGCGCGCATGAAGCCCCCGTTCGGCATCGCGCAGATCGGCAAGAGCTTCCGCAACGAGATCACGCCGGGCAACTTCATCTTCCGCACCCGCGAGTTCGAGCAGATGGAGATGGAGTTCTTCGTCGAGCCCGGAACCGATGAGGAGTGGCAGGAGTACTGGATGAACGAGCGGATGTCGTGGTACATCGGGCTCGGCGTCGACCCCGCCAACCTGCGCTTCTACGAGCACCCGCAGGAGAAGCTCTCGCACTACTCGAAGCGCACCGCCGACATTGAGTACCGCTTCGGCTTCCAGGGCAGCGAGTGGGGCGAGCTCGAGGGCGTCGCGAACCGCACCGACTTCGATCTCTCGACCCACTCCAAGCACTCGGGGAAGGATCTCAGCTTCTTCGACCAGGCGAAGGACGAGCGCTACACGCCGTACGTGATCGAGCCGGCCGCCGGCCTCACCCGCTCGCTCATGGCGTTCCTGGTCGACGCCTACCGCGAGGAGCAGGTGCCGAACGCGAAGGGCGGCACCGACACCCGCACGGTGCTCGGCCTCGACCCCCGTCTCGCTCCGATCAAGGCGGCGATCCTGCCGCTCAGCCGCAACGAGCGGCTCTCCCCGCTGGCGAAGGAGATCGCCGCGGATCTGCGCGAGGACTGGAACATCGACTTCGACGACGCCGGCGCCATCGGCCGCCGTTACCGCCGGCAGGACGAGATCGGTACGCCGTTCTGCGTCACCGTCGACTTCGACTCGCTCGACGATGACGCGGTGACCGTGCGCGAGCGCGACACGATGCAGCAGGATCGGGTGCCGCGCGCCGAGCTGCACGCGTACCTGGCCGAGCGGCTCCGGGGCGCGTGAGCGCGCGGAAGGATCGAGAGCATGACGAATGAGGGTTCCGACCCGACCGTGAATCCGCAACCGCCGACCGACGGCGCTCCCGCACCCGATGCGGCCCCGACGCCCCAGTGGGCATGGGCGAAGCCGGTCCAGGAGCCGCAGTGGGTGGAGACCCCGCCGCTCGCCTACCATCAGCTCCTCCGCGGAGTGCCGCGCTACCGCTGGTGGAAGCCGCTGCTCGCGCTCCTGCTCGGGGTCCTCTACTACCTCACGCTCTCGGTGGCCTTCGGCCTGATCGTGATCTTCCCCTACCTCGCGTTCTCGGGCGCGGATCTCCTCGACCCCGACGCGATCCTCGAGCTGGCGCTGCCCGACACCCAGAAGCCGGTGTCGATGCTCTTGACGCTGGGTTCGGTGGCGCTCATGCTCCCGTCCGCACTGCTGGCGATGCTCAGCGTGGGCCTGACCCCGGCGAAGCGCCTGTGGTCGGTGGCCCTGCGCATCCGCTGGCGCTGGATCGGGCGCACCGTGCTGCCCGCCTTCGCGACGCTGTTCGTCATGAACTCGCTCGGCATCGTCTTCGAGCTCGCGCTCGCCGGCGGCGCGGTCGATGACGGCGAGTTCTCGATGCCGCACATCGACCCGACCGCGGCACTCTGGTCCGCGGGCATCGCCCTGCTGCTCGTCCCGGTGCAGGCCACTGCCGAGGAGCTGGTCTATCGGGGCATGTTCATGCAGACGCTCGGCGCCTGGCTCGGCGGCGTGCGTGGCGCGACCGCGTTCGCCGCGTTCCTGCGCGGCCCGTGGCTGGTGATCCTCGTGCCCGCGATCCTCTTCGGCTTCTCCCACATCTACGACATCTGGGGCTGGCTCATGGTGGTCGCCCTGGCGGTCGTCGCGGGCTGGCTGACCTGGCGCACCGGCGGGCTCGAAGCCGCGATCAGCATCCATGTCGTCAACAACCTCGTGGCGTTCGGCTTCATGACCGTCGGCTTCGGCGGGGAGACGGGCCAGACCGAGAGCGGCGGGGGGCCGGGATCGGCCCTGGGCGCGGTAATCGGACTGGCGCTCTACGCCTGGTGGGTCGATCGCGACTTCCGGCGGCGCGACGGCGTGCGCACGCGGATCGATCTGGTCGAGGCCCGCGGGGCCGCTGCGGCATGAGCGGGACGGGCGGGTCCACCGGAGGGGCTCTCGACGGGGTGGCCGACGGAGCCATCGATGCGCTCGTCGTC
>NZ_JBHSRW010000125.1:0-6462 GCF_042659205.1 Leucobacter soli | reverse complement strand
CCGGATCGAGGCGGCGGACGTCCAAGAGGCGACGGTCGCCGAGATCCGCCTGGCACCGGTCGAGGTCTGATCATGCAGCTCGGTGCGCGCTGGCCGGCACGCGATGCCCCGCACCGCAGCGTGCCCGAGGCGCTGCACCCGGCGATCGCGGAACTGGAGGCGGCGCATCCGGACGCGGGCTACTGGACGCTCACCTGGCTCGAGGGTCGGCCGGTCTGCCGACTCGACGCGGGAGGGACGGGGCTCGGGCGTTCGATGCCCGGCGGATGGACCCTCTCGCTCAGCGCCGAAGGCGAGGTCGTGCGCTCGACCGACCCGTACGAGGGCGAGCAGCCCGCGGAGACGATAGAGGACGACGATGACTGGCTCGCGTGAACCCCGTTCCGGCGCGCACCCGCTGCGCACGGGCATGTGCGCGCTCGCGGTTCCGGTGCTCGCGCTGACCCTCTCGGCATGCGCCCCCGAACCCGGCTCGGTGTCGTGGGACGAGAACGGTTCCGGACCGACGGCTACGGACGAAGGCAAGCAGATCACCGGCGACGATGAGAGCGGCTGGGGCGGGGCGAACGACCAGGAAGACCCCGAACTGAAGCACGCGGAGCTGCCGGACGGCTTCCCGAGCGCGGATTTCCCCCTGCCTGAGGATGCCGTGCTCGATGACGCCGGAGCCCGGGATCCGGGTACCTGGTTCGTCGTGCTCCGGGCAGCCGACGCGTCGCAGGCGGACGATTGGTGGGATCGGATCGTTTCGGACGGCTCGTTCACCGTTCGCAAGGCGGAGAAGACGGATGACGGGGGTCGGTCGGCGATCCTCGTCGGCCCGGACCTGCACGCGAGTGCGCTCACACTGGCGCAGGACGACGGCAGCGTCCTGCTCAGCTACGACCTGAGCTACGACCCCGACGCGGTCGGCTGACACTGTGGGGCGAGCCTCACGCCCGCTGTCGTCCTGAGCGCAGAGCCGTCCTCGGCGCGGAGCCTCTGACGGCTCAGTCGCTGCGCCCTGCTCAGGCGCTGTGTCTTCCGCTCAGGCGCTGCGCTCTGCGGCGGAAGCCGCCTGCAGAACACGCGGGGGCGCCTCGCCGAGCACCGACTCGCGCGTCACGATCACCTTGGTGACGTCGTCGTTCGAGGGAACGTCGAACATCACCGGGCCGAGCACGCCCTCGAGGATCGCGCGCAGGCCGCGGGCGCCGGTCTTTCGCTCGACGGCCATCTCCGCGATGGCTTCGAGCGCGGCGTCCTCGAACTCGAGCCCGACGCCGTCGATCTCGAAGATGCGCTGGTACTGCTTGACGAGCGCGTTCTTCGGCTCCGTGAGGATGCGCACGAGCGCGGAGACGTCGAGCGGGTCCACGGTCGCCACGACCGGGAGCCGGCCGATGAACTCGGGGATCAGCCCGAACTTGTGCAGGTCCTCGGGCTGTACCTGGGAAAGCAGCTCGGCCTCATTGCGCTTGCTCGCAACGGGGGCGCCGAAGCCGATCCCGCCCTTGCCCAGACGCTGCGCGATGATGTCCTCGAGCCCGGCGAAGGCACCGGCGACGATGAAGAGGACGTTCGTCGTGTCGAGCTGCAGGAACTCCTGGTTGGGGTGCTTGCGTCCGCCCTGCGGCGGAATGGAGGCGACCGTGCCCTCGAGGATCTTGAGCAGTGCCTGTTGCACGCCCTCGCCCGAGACGTCTCGGGTGATCGACGGATTCTCGGCCTTCCGCGTGATCTTGTCGACCTCGTCGATGTAGATGATGCCGGCCTCGGCGCGCTGCACGTCGTAGTCGGCGGCCTGCAGCAGCTTGAGCAGGATGTTCTCCACGTCCTCGCCGACGTAACCGGCCTCGGTGAGTGCGGTCGCATCGGCCACGGCGAAGGGGACGTTCAGCTGACGTGCCAACGACTGCGCGAGGTAGGTCTTGCCGCAGCCGGTCGGGCCGAGCATCAGGATGTTGGACTTCGCGATCTCCACCTGATCGGCCGCGGCCTCGGCACTCGTCAGGGTACGCCCCGCCTGCACGCGCTTGTAGTGGTTGTAGACTGCGACCGCGAGCGACTGCTTGGCCCGATCCTGCCCGATCACGTACTGATCGAGGAAGGCGGAGATCTCGCGGGGCTTGTGCAGAGTGATATCGGAGGCGTCCGTCTCCGCGTTCTCGCTCAGACGTTCTTCGAGGATCTCGTTGCACAGGCCGATGCACTCGTCGCAGATATAGATCTGCGGACCGGCGATCAGCTGCTGCACTTGCTTCTGCGACTTGCCGCAGAAGGAGCACTTGAGCAGATCCCCGCTCTCCCCAATCTTCGCCATGCGAGACCCTCCTCGGTTCCGATGTGAACGAGCCTAGCTGGCACCACCGACAAAGCTCTGAACGGCACGCCGGAACCCTGCCCGGCCCCGGCGTGCCGACAGGTCAGCCGATGACGGGCTGCGGGTTCTTCCTGCTGGTGAGGACCTGGTCGACGAGACCGTACTCGAGCGCCTCCTGCGCGCTGAGGATCTTGTCCCGGTCGATATCGCGGTTGACCTCTTCTATGCTGCGCTTCGAATGCTTCGAGAGCGTCTCCTCGAGCCATTCGCGCATGCGCATGATCTCGGCGGCCTGGATCTCGATGTCGCTCGCCTGGCCGTGTCCCGCCTGCCCGGTCGACGGCTGGTGGATCAGCACGCGCGCGTTCGGGAGCGCCAGGCGCTTGCCCGGGGTCCCGCCCGCCAGCAGCACCGCCGCGGCCGAAGCCGCCTGCCCGAGGCACACGGTCTGGATGTGCGGCCGGATGTACTGCATCGTGTCGTAGATGGCCGTCATCGCGGTGAACGAGCCGCCGGGAGAGTTGATGTACATCGTGATATCGCGCTCGGGGTCCTGGCTCTCGAGGACGAGCAGCTGCGCCATCACGTCGTCGGCCGATGCGTCGTCGACCTGCACGCCGAGGAAGATGATGCGATCCTCGAAGAGCTTCGCGTAGGGATCCTGTCGCTTGAAGCCGTAGGCGGTGCGCTCCTCGAAGGAGGGCAGCACGTAGCGAGACTGCGGCATATCGCCGGCGTAGGCGCCGGACGGCATCTGAAGGGGGTTCATGTGATTTTTCTGCTTCCTGCTCGCGCCGCTACTTGCTGGTCCCGCCGCCGCCGATGACGTCGGAGGCGGAGTCGCGGATGTAATCGACGAAGCCGTACTCGAGGGCCTCCTCGGCGCTGAACCAGCGGTCGCGATCGCCGTCCGCGTTGATCTGCTCGACCGTCTTTCCGGTCTGCGCCGCGGTGATCTCGGCGAGGCGGTTCTTCATCGATACGATGAGCTGCGCCTGGGTCTGGATGTCGCTCGCGGTCCCGCCGAAGCCGCCGTGCGGCTGGTGCAGCAGCACGCGGGCGTTCGGGGTGATGTAGCGCTTGCCCTTGGTGCCGGCGGTCAACAGGAACTGGCCCATCGACGCGGCCATGCCGATGCCCACCGTGACGATGTCGTTCGGCACGAAGCTCATCGTGTCGTAGATCGCCATGCCTGCCGTGATCGAGCCGCCGGGCGAATTGATGTAGAGGTAGATGTCCGCCTCCGGATCCTCTGCGGCGAGCAGCAGGATCTTGGCGCAGATCTCATTCGCGTTCTCGTCGCGCACCTCGCTGCCGAGCCAGATGATGCGATCTTTCAGCAGGCGCTCGAACACACTGTTCGGGGGCGTCTGTTCTGCCATGGGGCGCTCCTTCTGTTGAGGTCTGATACGAGGGTACCGAGTCGGCGGAGCTGTCGCGGTCATGTTCGCTGTGGGCGGGACGCCCCTCCGGCACCGGGAGCGGCGCGAGGATGCGGAAGGCCCCCGTGCCGGAAACGTTTCCGGCACGGGGGCCTCCTCGGCGTTCAGCGCCGCGCGATCACTCGGCGGACTTCTCCGCCTCGGCCGCGGCCTTCTTGGCGGCGCGCGTCGCCGCGGCCTTCTTCGCGGCGGCGGATCGAGCCGCCTTCTTGGCGTCCTCGTCGTCAGCCGGATCGGCGTCGGCCTTCGGAGCGGCCTTCCTCTTGGCGGGGGCCTTCTTGGCCGGCTTCTCGGCTGCCTCCTCGACGATGTCCTCGGCTTCGTTGATCACCTCGGCGACCTCTTCGTCGTCCACCGCGGTGAACTCGCTGAGATCGACGGGCTTGCCCTTCTGATCGACGACCTTGGCCTTCGAGAGAGCGATCGCGAGGGCCTTGTTGCGGGTGACCTCACCGATGATGGCGCCCATCTGGTTGCCCTGGCCGAGCGCCTGCAGGAACTGCGCCGGCTCCATGCCGTACTGCTGGGCGCTCTGGAAGATGTACTGCGACAGCTCGTTCTGGGTGGGGGTCACGCCCTCGGCCTCGACGATGGCGTCGAGCAGGAGCTGCAGCGCGAGCTGCTTCTCGCTCGACTCGCGCACCTCGGCGCGGTGCTCGTCGTCCTCCAGGCGGCCCTCGTTCTCGAGGTGACGGTGCACCTCCTCCTCGACGAGCTCCTCTGAGATCGGGATCCCCGCCTTCTCGATGAGCGTGTCGATGAAGAGGTCGCGGGCCTGGCGGCCCTGCGCGAACACGGCGGCCTGGCTCGCCTGCTCGGCGAGGCTCTCGCGCAGTTCGGCGATCGTGTCGAACTCGCTGGCGAGCTGGGCGAAGTCGTCATCCGCTTCGGCGAGCTCGCGCTCCTTGACCGCGGTCACAGTCACCTCGACCTCGGCGTCGCGACCCTCGTGGTCGCCGCCCAGCAGCTGGGAGGTGAACGTCGTCGACTCGCCGGCGGTCAGCGTCTCCACTGCCTCATCGAGGCCCTGCAGCATGTTGCCCGAACCGACCTCGTACGAGACGCCGCTCGCCTGGTCGACCTCGTTGCCGTCGATGCTCGCGGTGAGGTCGAGCTCGACGAAATCGCCGGACTTCGCGGCGCGCTCGACGGTGACCAGCGTGCCGAAGCGCTCGCGCAGCTTGGTCAGCTCGTCCTCGACCGCGGTCTCGCCGACCTCGGCGTCGTCGACGGTGATCTTCAGGCCGTCGTACTTCGGCAGCTTGAACTCCGGGCGCGCCTCGACCTCGAAGACGAGGGTGAGCTCGCTCTTCGGATCCTTCACGTCGAGCCACTCCTCGACGTCGGCGGTCGGGCGGCCCATCGGCACCGTCTCGGTCTCGGCCAGGGCGGCCTGGAAGAACTCGTCCAGCGACTCGTTGACGGCCTGCTCGACGACGGCCTGGCGGCCGACGCGCTGATCGATGATCGGAGCCGGCACGCGACCCTTGCGGAAGCCGGGGATGGACACCTGCTCCGAAATGGTCTTGTAGGCCTGCTTGAGGTGCGGCTCGAGGTCGTCCATCGTGATGGCGACCGAGAGCTTCACGCGGGTCTCGTTCAGCTTCTGGGCGGTGATCTTCGGCAATTTGGCCTCTCAGTCTCTGGATCGTGCTGCGGATGCGTACCGGGTCGTACCGGAAGGCAACCAAGTGCTCTGCCGGCGCGGCCCGCGTCGGGGCGACAGGATTCGAACCTGCGACCTCCCGCTCCCAAAGCGGGCGCTCTAGCCAAGCTGAGCTACGCCCCGCAAGCAGACAACCCTGCAAGTCTAGCGGATCTCCGCACCGCCTGAGCTTTGCGCCTCAGCCGCTCGGGCAAAACTCACGCCGGATACATCCATCGCTTTCCTGCACTATTCGGCGACTTCGTGCATCGAACCGACAGCTGAATGGAGAACCGGAGGGGATGACGGGAATCGAACCCCGCCCGGCCGCTCGGTGCGACGCATCGCGTCGCGCGGCCACGGCGCGTGGCGCGAATCGGGGTTATAGGCCAAAAAGAGTGGATGGAAACCCGGTCTAGCCGCATCATCACGCCGTAAAACAGGGCCCGTCATACCCCGGCACCCTTAACTGGGCCGAACACCCTGAACACGACTCGTTGTCTGCTATGCGGGGCAAAGCTCGTGAAGAACGGGAAACACCCCTCGGGCACCCAACGGTGGAGATGCACGCAATGCGGCACCTCCTCAGTTCGCAAACGCCCCGACCTCACCCAGCGTGAGCAACTGCGTGAGTTCGTATCCTGGCTCACCGGAAAGCACTCACAGCCCGAGATCGACGGCACCCAGACCGGGCGCTCGTTCCGCCGGAGAACCGCATGGTGCTGGGAGATACACCCAGCCCTGCCGGGCTGCGACACCATCTTCCATGCCGTCATGGTCGACGGGATCTGGATCGGCTCCTGGTGCCTCCTCATCGCGCTTTCGGACACAGGACGGGTACTGGCCTGGCAATGGTGCTCCGGCGAATCGACCGCCGCATGGTCGGCCTTGCTCACGCAGATCCCCGCACCTGCGGTACTGGTCTCTGACGGCGGCAGCGGCCTGCCCTCCGCGCTCCGGCAATGCTGGCCACAGACGAGGCACCAGCGTTGCCTCTTTGTCAAGTGTCGAGTTTCGTAGAGAGTGCTTTAGTTGGTTTTGGACAGGGCAAGTGAGGGCTGACGGGTCGCCCA
>NZ_JBHSRW010000124.1:0-6467 GCF_042659205.1 Leucobacter soli | reverse complement strand
GACGCCACGGCGCTGCCGCTCGAGCCGCCGCGCTACCGCACGATCGGTCTCGTCTCGATGGACACCGCGAACGAGAGCCCGCAGGTCCGCCTCGCGAAGCGACTCCTCTCCCGCATCGACGGCTCGGTCTGGGAGCTCGAGGCCGCCGCGTGAGTGCGACGGTCACCGGGCGCTCGCGCGAGATACCGTACCGGCTCGGCGGTCCGCTGCAGCGGCGCACCCTGCTCGTGCTCGCCGCCGGCACGATCCTGAGCGGCTTCGGCGTCGGCGCCTCGCTCTCGGTGGGGGCCCTGCTGCTCGCCGAGGTGAGCGGGAACGACGCGATCTCCGGTCTCGCCTCGACGACCTTCAGCGTCGGTGCGGCGGCCGCGAGCCTCCCGCTGGCCCGACTGGCGGAGCGCCGAGGCCGGCGGCCGGCGCTCGTCACCGGCAATCTCATCGCGATGGTCGGGGCGCTCGTCGCGATCCTCTCCACCGTGGTGGGCCAGTGGTGGCTGCTGGGGATCGGCATCGCCATGATCGGCGTGGCGAGCTCCGTCCAGCTGCTCTCCCGCTTCGCCGCAGCCGACCTCGCCGCGCCGGGGAAGCGCGCACGCGACCTCTCCCTCGTGGTCTGGTCGATCACGGTCGGCGCCGTCATCGGCCCACTGTTGATCGGCCCCGGCGAAGTCGTCGGGCACGCCATAGGCGTCACTCCGCTCGCCGGTGTATTCGTCTTCGCCTTCGTCGCCCAGATCCTCGCGGCGCTCTCCAACTGGCTCGGACTCCGCCCCGACCCCCTGCTCACCGCGCGCGAGATCCTCTCCCGCGAACCCGATCCCGAGCCGGCGGGCGCCACTGAGCCGGTCGGAGCCGCGACGGTTCCCGAGCCCGCCTTCGAGCCTGGGACCGAGCCCGCGACCGCGACCGACGCCAGGTCGGAGGCCTCCAGACGCCGGGCTCTGATCGTCACGATCTTCGTGATCGCGATGGCGCAGGCCATCATGGTCGGGCTCATGGCGATGACACCCTTGCATCTGATGCACCACGAGGGCACGGCCGAGATCGTCGGCATCACCCTGAGCCTCCACATCGCCGGCATGTACGCGCTCTCCCCGGTGTTCGGTTCGCTCGCCGGGCGTCTGGGATGCGTCCCGGTGATCATGATCGGCTGGGCGATCACGCTGCTCGCCGTCGCACTCGCCTACATCTCGGGCTCCTCCCACCTGCTGGTGCAAGTCGCACTCACCCTGGTGGGCGTGGGATGGGGCGCCGTGACGGTCGCCGGCGCGGCGCTGCTGACCGAGCTCACGACCATCGCGGACCGCCCGCGCTGGCAGGGGCGCTCCGACACCTTCATGAGCGCTTCCGGCGCGGTCGCCGGAGCGCTCTCCGGGGTGGGTTTCGCATTCGGCGACTTCGGCATCCTCGCGCTGTTCGCCGGCGGTCTCCTCGCGCTCGGCGCGGTCGCCTCGATCCGGCTCGGCCTGGGCGATCGCAGCTGCCGTCTTCACTAGACTGGAGGGCGATGACTACGAGCAGCGATCCTCAGTTCTCCACGGCCACGGGCAGCGACGTGCGCGTCCGCTTCTGCCCCTCGCCGACCGGCACCCCGCACGTCGGCATGGTGCGCACCGCCCTCTTCAACTGGGCCTACGCGCGGCACACCGGCGGCACATTCGTCTTCCGCATCGAGGACACGGATGCTGCGCGTGACAGCGAGGAGAGCTACCAGCAGATCATCGACTCCCTGCGTTGGCTCGGCCTGGACTGGGACGAGGGTATCGACGTCGGCGGACCGCACGGCCCCTACCGCCAGTCCCAGCGGAGCGACGTCTACAGCGACCTCGTAGCGCGGCTGCTCGCCGCCGGCCACCTCTACGAGAGCTTCTCGACCGCCGAGGAGATCGACGCGCGCAACGAGGCCGCGGGTCGTCCGAAGCAGCTCGGGTACGACAACCACGACCGCGACCTCACGGAGGCGCAGAAGGCGGCCTTCCGCGCCGAGGGCCGCGAGCCGGCGCTCCGCTTCCGGGTGCCCGACGTCGATCTCGGCTTCGATGACCTGGTGCGCGGCCCCATCAACTTCCCAGCCGGTTCGACCATCGACTTCGTCGTCGTCCGGCCGAACGGGGCTCCGCTCTACACGCTGACCAACCCCGTGGACGACGCGCTGATGGGGGTCACCCACGTGCTGCGCGGCGAGGATCTGCTCTCGTCGACCCCGCGTCAGGTGGCGCTGCACCGCGCGCTCGTCGAGCTCGGCGTCGAACCGGCGATCCCGCGCTTCGGCCACCTGCCGTACGTGATGGGAGAGGGCAACAAGAAGCTCTCGAAGCGCGACCCCGAGTCGAACCTGCTGCACCACCGGGACCGCGGCTTCATCCCCGAGGGGCTGCTGAACTACCTCTCGCTGCTCGGCTGGTCGCTCTCGGCCGACAGGGACGTGTTCTCGCGCGACGAGATGGTCGCAGCCTTCGATGTCGTCGACGTCAACCCGAACCCCGCGCGCTTCGACCAGAAGAAGGCCGACGCGATCAACGCCGACCACATCCGCCTCCTCGCCGAGGATGATTTCGGGCGGCGCGTCCTGCCCTATCTGATCGCCGGAGGGGCGCTTCCCGTCGAGCCGAACGAGCGGCAGCTCGCCACGCTGCGCGCCGCGGTCCCGCTCGTGCAGAGCCGCGTCACCGTGCTGAGCGAGGCCGTCGGCATGCTCGGGTTCCTCTTCGCCTCGGCGGATGCGCTCGTCTACGAGGACGATGCGCTCGCATCGCTGAAGAGCGACGCGCCGCAGGTCCTCGCCGCAGGCCTTGCCGCGCTCGAAGCGCTGCCGGAGGCGGATTGGCGCACGGAGTCGATCCAGACGGCGCTGCAGGCGGCGCTCATCGACGGTCTCGGGTTGAAGCCGCGCATCGCCTTCGGCGCCCTGCGCGTCGCCGCATCGGGCCGCCGGGTGTCGCCGCCGCTCTTCGAATCGTTCGAGCTGCTCGGCCGGGAGGAGACGCTGGCCCGTCTGCGCCGCCTCGCCGCTCACCTGGAGCAGGCGTGACCGAGACGTCCGTGCCGAGGAGCGCCACGGGGCATCTTCCCGTGGGCGTCGCGATCATCGGCGGAGGCCCTGCGGGGCTCTCCGCCGGGCTCCAACTGGTGCGCGCGAATCGGCGCATCGCGATCCTCGACAGCAACCGCCCCCGTCACTCGGCGACGCTCAAGTCGCACGGCTTCCTGACGCGCGACGGGGCGCCTCCGCTCGAACTGCGGAAGCTCGGCCGCGAGGAGTTCGAGGCGTACCCGACGGCGACCTTCGCGCAGGCGATCGCCCACGAGGTCGTCCCGCTGAGTGCGGCCGATGCGCTGGCCGCCGGTTTCCCCGACGGCATCGGTTTCCGCGTGCGGGGCTCGGGGGTGCGGGGCGCCGCCGATGTCGAGTTCCTGGCGAGGCGGGTGCTGATCACCGCAGGGCTCACCGAGGAGCTGCCGCCTCTGCCCATGATCCGCGCCTTCTACGGCACGGCGCTCCACAGCTGCGTCGAGTGCGACGGATTCGAGAAGACGGACAAGCCGCTCGTCCTGATCGGCGAGACCAGCGACGTGTTCGCACGAGCGCTGCTGATCAGCCGATTCTCCAGCGACCTGATCGTGTTCACGAACGGCGCGGATACCGTCCGGCCCGAGCAGGAGGCGCAGCTCTCCCGCATCGGCATCCGGGTCGAGCGCCGAGCCATCGACGACATCGTGGGGGAGCGCGCCGAGATGACCGGTGTGCGTCTGAGCGACGGCGAGCTGATCCCGCGGGTCGGCGGTTTCGTCCGCCCGCGCTGGCATGCGCCCGTGGAGTTCCTGGGGGAGCAGCCGATCGACCGCGACGACTGGGGGCTCATCGTCGTGGACGATCGCGGGGAGACCTCGATCCGCGGCATCTACGCGACCGGGGACATCGTGCCGCCCGGCCCGCAGCAGCTGATCATCGCCGCCGGCAACGGCGCCCGCGTCGCGGCGAGGCTGAACATGGACCTGATCCGCGGTGCGCTGGGAGTGGGGCAGATCGATGAGTGAGACCGGGACGATGGAACGCGGCGGGACGAGTGCGGCCGAGGATCCGCTGCGGTTCGCGATGACGGGCGCCCGCGCGGCGGCGATGGGATCCAGGTACGCGACGATCTCGGCCGTCTTCGTCGGGGTCCTGCTCATCTCGAACGTGGTCGCCGTGAAGCCGATCGCCTTCGGCGAGATCGCGATCGGTGGCCTCTCGCTGCCGCTCGTCTTCGACGGGGGAGTGTTCCTCTTCCCGCTCGCGTACATCCTCGGGGATGTGCTCACCGAGGTCTACGGCCTGCGCGCCTCGCGCCGTGCGATCCTTACCGCGTTCGCACTCGCTCTGGTCGCCTCGCTGACGATCCTCGCCGTGCAGGTATCGCCGTCGGCGGCGGGCTGGGAGAACCAGGAGGCCTTCGCGGCCGTCCTCGGCTTCGTGCCGAGGATCGTGACGGCGAGCCTCGTGGCGTTCCTGGTGGGCCAGCTCATGAACGCCTGGGTGCTCGACCGCCTGCGGCGGCGCACCTCCGGGCGCCTCCTGCGCACGCGCCTCATCGGCTCCACCCTGGTCGGTCAGCTCTTCGACACGCTGCTGTTCTGCACCATCGCCTTCGCCGGCATCATCACGGGCGTCGATTTCGTGATGTACGTCGTGCTGGGCTACGTGGTGAAGGTGCTCGCCGAGGTGGTGCTCCTGCCGGTCACGACGCGGGTGATCCGCGCCGTGCGCGGGGCAGAGGATCGCGCCGTTCGCGGTGACGGTGCCGGTTCCGCTAGCGCCGCGTGAAGCCGAGCCGGCCGAGCGTCTCCTCGCGGAGCTCTGAGAACGCGCCGTCGATGATCGACTCGCGGATGCGGTCGACCAATCGGACGATGAAGCGTTCGTTGTGGATCGTCGCGAGCGTCGACGCGAGCATCTCGTTCGCCTTGAACAGGTGGTGCAGGTAGGCGGCGGTGTAGTTCGCGCACGTATAGCAGTCGCACTCCGGGTCGAGCGGCTCGAAACGTCGACGCTGCGGGGCGGACTTGGCGTTGATCCGCCCGCGCTCCGAGTACATCGTTCCACCGCGGGCCTGGCGCGAGGGGGCGACGCAGTCGAAGGTGTCGGCGCCGGCCGCGATCGCCGCGAAGAGGTCGTCGGGTTCCGAGATGCCGAGCAGGTGGCGCGGCTTGCGATCCGGCAGTTCGTCGCTCACCCAGCCGACGATGGTGCCGAGCTCGGACTTCTCGAGAGCGCCGCCGATGCCGAAACCGTCGAACTCCTGCTCCGCGGCGTCTGCGCCGCGCAGTTCGGCGAGGCCGCGCGCAGCCTGGCGCCGCAGGTCCTCGTACTGCGCGCCCTGCACTACGCCGAAGAGCGCCTGATACGGGCGGTGCCCGCGTTCCGCGGTCTGGCGCGCGTGCTCGTCGAGGCAGCGCACCGCCCACCGGTGGGTGC
This sequence comes from Leucobacter soli, assembly GCF_042659205.1. Taxonomy (NCBI): domain Bacteria; kingdom Bacillati; phylum Actinomycetota; class Actinomycetes; order Micrococcales; family Microbacteriaceae; genus Leucobacter; species Leucobacter soli. Next base: position 1,012 of record NZ_JBHSRW010000124.1, on the reverse strand, counting down.
GGGCGACCGAGTCCTCCTGGTAGGGGCGGGTGTTCATCAGCGTGGTGCACTCGTCGAATGCGAAGATGATGTCGGCGCCCAGCTGATGCTGGATCCGCATCGACACCTCGGGGGTGAAGCGGTGCCTGTCGCCGTTGATGAACGACTTGAACGTCACGCCATCCTCGTCGACGTGCGCCAGACGCTCCTTGTTCTCGGCGATCACCTCGTCGCTCTGAAAGGCGTTCTCGTCCATCGAGATCACCTTCTTGAAACCGACGCCCAGCGACATCACCTGGAAGCCGCCCGAGTCGGTGAAGGTCGGCCCGGGCCAGTTCATGAAGCGCCCGAGTCCGCCGGCCTCGTCGACGATATCGGCGCCGGGCTGGAGGAACAGGTGATAGGCGTTCGCGAGGACGGCGCGCCCGCCGAACTCCGCGACGGTCTCGGGCAGCACGGCCTTGACCGTGGCCTTGGTGCCGACCGGAATGAAGGCGGGCGTCGGGAGGTCGCCATGCGGCGTCCGGATCACGCCGGCCCTTCCTAGCGGGCGTCCGTCGCCGCCGTGCGCGCCGCCGTGCTCGAGCCGATGCTCGATCTCGAAGCCGAAGTCAGCGGGGGAGGGAGCGCCGGGGCTCGTGGTATCCGTCACCCGATCTATCTAAGCGTGAACCGGGCGATGGCGCGAAGCGGTGGGTCCGAGCGTTGGAAACACTGGCGACACGCCGGAGTGCGGCGCCGAGTTGCACGCCCTCCGGAACCCCCGTAAAGTAATCATCTGTTGGCACGGAGCGGAAACGCTTCGGAAAGACAAATTCCCTCAAAGGCGGCGGGTTGAATCAACTCGTCGCTTGCTTTATGCTAGAGGGACGCCTCAAAGGCTCTTGAGAAACATCTCGTTATGCGCTCGGGCCGAGGCCGACTATTCAACTCTTCGGAGGGCCTGTTCAGGTCGTTACGGGGGGTGTCTGGTCCTTGAGAACTCAATAGTGTGCACTTGATTGTCAAATGCCAATTTATTATCCCCGGCTAC
>NZ_JBHSRW010000123.1:0-6473 GCF_042659205.1 Leucobacter soli | reverse complement strand
GCGTCGAAGGCGTCGAGCAGTCCGCCGTCGACCCTCGGCCGCGGCGTGCCCGCAGCGAGGCCGAGCTGCCGCCTCCGGTCGAGCAATGCGAGTTGCAGCTCGAAGGCCTCGCGGAACCGCAGACTGTCGCGGGCGCGGCGCCACTCGTCGTCGCGCTCCGGGCGGTGCACCCGCTCGAGCGCCTGCGCCAACGGGATCACATCTTCGGCATCGCGGATCTCGCGCGGCAGCGGATCCTCCACCGCATCCAGTGCGTCGAGGGCGAGCTCGACCGCTTTCTGGATGCTCCAGCTCGGCAGCCTGGCCGTGGCCGGGTAGATCGGCACCGGCCGCTCGGCGAAGGCGCGCGCGGCCGCCTGATCCAGCTCTTCCTTCTGCAGCTCACCGATCGTCTCACCGCCGACCGTCTCGTCGTTCCGGTCGAACAGCTCGTAGTCGGGGTGCTGCAGCTGCAGCTGCCCGCGGTACTCGCTGACCTTGCCGGCGAATATGCCCCGCGCGCCGGCCCGCAGATCGTTCGCTCGCCAGGCCTGGTTGAAGAAGGTGAGCTGCAGCGTGCCGATCCCATCGGTGATCCGCACCTCGAGCAGCTTGCCGTTGCGACGCTGCATCCGCCGCTCGCGCACATCGAGCACCTGCGCCAGCACCGTGACGTGCTCGCCGATGGGGAGGCCGAGGAGCGGGGTCAGTTCGCCGCGGTTGGAGTATCGACGCGGCAGGTGCCACAGCAGGTCCCGCACCGTCCGCATCTCGAACGCCTTCTCGAGCGCGCTCGCGGTGCGCCCGCCCACGACGCCGTCGAGGCGGGAGTCGAGAGTGGCGGGGCTCATGCTCCAAGGGTAGTCGGCACCGCCGACACGAATCACGAGCGGCGGAGCACGCGGCGGCGAGTCCGCGCCCGGGTAGGCTCGTGGGGTGACCAGGATCATCGCCGGCGCCGCCGGTTCGCTGCGGCTGGAGGTCCCCAAGGCGGGCACGCGGCCGACGAGCGATCGCGTGCGCGAGGCCGTCTTCTCGGCGCTCGAATCGTGGGACATGATCGCAGGATCGCGCGTGCTCGACCTCTACGCCGGATCCGGCGCGCTCGGTCTCGAGGCGATCAGCCGCGGTTCCTCCGCCGCGACCCTCGTCGAGCGGCACCCGCAGGCCGCTCAGGTCGCCCAACGCAACGCGCGCACGGTCGCCGCGGCGATTCGCGAGGGATCGCCGCGCATCGACGTCGTGCGCCAGGGCGTGCAGGGGTTCCTCGAAGGCGCCGATCCTCAGTCGGCGTTCGATGTCGTGCTCATCGACCCGCCGTACGACCTCGGCGAGGCGGAACTCACCGCGAATCTCGCCGCGCTCCCGCACCTCCTCGCCGGTGACGCCGTCGTGCTGGTCGAGCGGTCGAGTCGCTCCCCCGAGCCGAGCTGGCCCGCCGGCCTCACCCGGATCAGGGAGCGGCGCTACGGCGAGACGGTCCTCTGGTGGGCGGAGCGCGCCGACCGCGCCGACGGTGCCGACGCCGGCGCCGATCACTGAAACGCACCGCCCGCTGAAGCACGCCGTCCCGTCTCACGGCATGCGCCTTCCCGCCTCGGCTCGGCGCACCTTCCGGCGCATCCGCGGACCCTAGCCCGGGAGGAGCACGCCGAAGACGAGCAGCAGGACAGCGAGAAAGGCGAGATTCACGGCCGAGAAGATCACGAGGAAACGGCGGGTCTCCCCCGGCGCGACCACGCGGAAATGGGCGAACGCGATGAGGCTCGCCAGCGAGGCCACCAGCGTACCGACGCCGCCGATGTTCACTCCGAGCAGCAGCTGGGCGTAGTCCGAGGTGAAATGGGAGAGCAGGATCGCGGCCGGTACGTTCGAGATCATCTGGCTCGCGAGCGCCGCCGAGAGCAACGGGTCGATCTGCATGAACGAGGCGAGCGCGGCACTCACCTCGGGGATCCGCGAGAGGTTGCCGGCGAAGACGAAGAACGCGGCGAACGTGCCGAGCAGCCCCCAGTCGAGCCGCGCGAGCGCCCGGCGATCCGTCACCAGCAGGACGAGTGGCACCGCGAGGCCCGCCCAGAGCGGCAGGGCCCGGAACACGATCGCGATGACCAGAGCGAACAGCAGCAGATAGACGAAGATCCGCCGCGAGGTGAAGGCGATGTCGACCTCCGGCCGGGCGATCGGTGCGCGCGGCACCAGCAGGCAGAGCACCAGGATCAGCACGATCGACACGAGGAACGGCCAGAGCATGATCTCGACGAAGCGCAGCGTCGGGATCTCGTAGAACGCGTGGAGGTAGAGGTTGTGCGGGCTGCCGAAGGGCGTGATCATCCCGCCGAGGTTCGCCGCGACAGTCATCATCACGAAGGTGAACGCCAGACTGCCGCGATGACCGGTCGAATCGAGGGCGCGGTACGCGAGCGGCAGGAACCCGAGGAGCGCGACGTCGTTCGTGAACAGGGCGGAGGCCGCGGCGGTCGCCAGCACGAGCGCCAGCACCAGGCCGCGCAACGTGCGGAACGGGCGGACCACGCGGGTGGCGATGGCGGCGAAGAAGCGGACCCGCTGCAGCGCGGTGATCGTCGCCAGCATGCAGAAGAGCAGGGTGAGCGTGCGCAGGTCGACGTACGCGAGGTACGCCGGATCGGGCGGCACGAGCACCGCCGAACCCGCCGCGAGTGCGACGGCGATCAGGAGCACGGCATGGCGGCGCGCCCAGGCGCCTGGCCGCCTCCGCCGGTTCGCACTCCGCTCGGTCACTCCGCGAGTCTACGGTCCCGGCACAGCGTCAGAAACCTGCAGAGCGTCAGCCGAATTCTCGAAAAACAGCTGACGCTCTGCAGTTTTCCGACCAAGCGCCGGTCGATCCGCCGTGAACAGCACGAGGGCACCGGGATCCGCAGAAGGATCCCGGCGCCCGCGACACCCGCGACGAGCGCGGTCCGCCCCGCTACGTGCGCGGCAGCAGCGTGTACTTCGTCGAGAGGAACTCGTGGATCCCCTCGAAGCCGCCCTCACGGCCGATGCCCGACTGCTTCACGCCGCCGAACGGCGCCGCGGCGTTCGAGACGAGACCCGTGTTGAGGCCCATCATGCCGGTCTCGAGCTTCTCGATCATGCGGTGACCGCGGTGGATGTTCTCGGTGAACACGTAGCTGATCAGGCCGTACTCGGTGCTGTTCGCGATCTGCACCGCCTCGTCCTCGGTCGAGAAGCGGATGATGCCGAGCACCGGTCCGAAGATCTCCTCGCGCATGATCGCCGACTGCGGGCTCAGGTTGTCGACCACGGTGGGCTGGAAGAAGTTGCCCGGCCCGTCGACGACCTGGCCGCCGGTGACGATGTTCGCGCCGGTCTCGACGGCGTCGGCGACGAGGCGCGCGGTGTTCGCCACGGCCTTGTCGTCGACGAGGGCGCCGATGTCGTTGCCCTCGTCGGCACCACGGCCGATGCTCATGGCCGCGACGCGCTCGCCGACGCGGCGAGCGAACTCGTCGGCGACCGACTCGTGCACGATGATGCGGTTCGCCGCGGTGCAGGCCTGGCCGATGTTGCGGAACTTCGCGAGCAGCGCGCCCTCGACCGCGCGGTCGAGATCCGCGTCCTCGAACACGACGAACGGCGCGTTACCGCCGAGCTCCATCGAGGTGCGGAGCACGTTCTGCGCGGCCGCCTCGAGCAGCTTCACGCCGACCGGGGTCGAGCCGGTGAACGAGAGCTTGCGCAGGCGGGTGTCGCTGAGCAGCGCGCTCGACTGGGCGCTCGACTTCGAGGTCGGCACGACGTTGACCACACCAGCGGGAAGGCCAGCCTCCTCGAGCAGTTGCGCGAAGAAGATCGTGGTCAGCGGGGTGAGGGCCGCCGGCTTGATCACGACCGTGCAGCCCGCGGCGAGCGCCGGAGCGATCTTGCGGGTCGCCATGGCGAGCGGGAAGTTCCAGGGGGTGATGAAGTAGCACGGGCCCACGGGAAGGTGCGAGACCACCATATGGCCGGTGCCCTCCGGGTTCTCCCGGTAGTCGCCCGCCACGCGCACGGCCTCCTCGGAGAACCAACGCAGGAACTCGCCGCCGTAGACGACTTCGCCTCGGGCCTCCGCGATGGGCTTGCCCATCTCCATGCTCATGAGCAGCGCGAACTCCTCCTTGCGCTCCATCAGCAGGTCGAAGGCGCGGCGGAGGATGTTCGAGCGCTCGCGGGTAGACGTTGCCGCCCACGAATCCTGCGCCTCGACGGCCGAGTCGAGCGCACGGACGGCGTCTTCCACGGTCGCGTCGGCGATGGTCTTGATGACTTCGCCGGTTGCGGGATCGCTCACGTCGAAGGTTGCGCCGGAGCCCGAGGGCTGCCAGTTGCCGCCGATGGCGAGGCCGGACTGGACGCGGTCGAGCAGTTCCTGCTCGTTGGGCTTGAGTGCCATGATGTACTCCTGGGTTCTTCGGATCGTCAGTTGGCGGCGAGGGCGTCGGCGACGACCTGCAGGCCGTCGCGGAGCAGCTCGTCGCTGATGGAGAGCGGCGGGAGGAAGCGGATCACGTTGCCGTAGGTGCCGCAGGTGAGCAGGATCACGCCCTGGTCGCCGGCCTGCTTCGCGACCGCGCCGGTGAGCGCGGCGGCGGGGGTCTTCGAACCGGTCTCGACCAGCTCGATGGCCTGCATGGCGCCGCGTCCGCGAATGTCGCCGATGCGCGAGTCCGTCTTCTGGAGCTCGGTGAAGAACTCCTCGATGATGGCCCCGATCTCGCGGGCGCGCTGGGTGAGGTTCTCGGTCTCGTAGGTCTCGATCGTCGCGAGCGCGGCGGCGCACGAGATCGGGCTGCCGGCATAGGTGCCGCCGAGGCCGCCCGCGTGGGCGGAGTCCATGATCTCGGCGCGGCCGGTGACCGCCGAGAGCGGCAGTCCGCCGGCGATGCCCTTCGCCGTGGTCACGAGGTCGGGTACGACGCCCTCGTGGTTCGCGGCGAAGAGGTCGCCGGTGCGGGCGAAGCCGGTCTGGACCTCGTCGAGCACGAAGACGACCTTGTTCTCGGTCGCCCACTTCTGGATGGCGGGCAGGAACCCTTCGGCGGGAGCGATGAAGCCGCCCTCGCCCTGGATCGGCTCGATGATGACGGCGGCGAGGTTGGCCGCGCCGACCTGCTTCTCGATCTGCGTGATCGCGACCTCTGCCGCCTCGGCGCCGGTCAGGCCGTCGCGGAAGGGGTACGAGGTGGGCACGCGGTAGACCTCGGGGGCGAAGGGGCCGAAGCCGTCCTTGTAGGGCATGTTCTTCGCGGTCATGCCCATGGTGAGGTTCGTGCGGCCGTGGTAGGCGTGGTCGAAGACGACGATCGCATTCCGCTTGGTGTAGTGGCGGGCGATCTTGACGGCGTTCTCGAGGGCCTCCGCACCGGAGTTGAAGAGGGCGGAGCGCTTCTCGAAGTCGCCCGGGGTGAGTTCGTTGAGCTTCTCGGCGACCTTGACGTAGCCGTCGTACGGGGTGACGGTGAAGCAGGTGTGGGTGAACTGCTGCACCTGGTTGGTGACGGCCTCGACGACCTTGGGCGCCGCGTTGCCGACACCGGTGACGGCGATGCCCGAACCCAGGTCGATGAACGAGTTGCCGTCGACGTCGACCATCACGCCGCCGCCCGCGGCGACGATCGAGACGGGCAGCGCCACGCCGACGCCCGCGGCGACCGCGGCGTTCTTCCGTGCGAGCATCTCCTGCGACTTCGGGCCGGGGATCGCGGTGACGACCTTGCGCTCCTGCGGCAGTGCGGGGCCGCCGAGAGGGGTTTCAGACATGGAGTTGCTCCTTATGCTCACGGATTGATGGAAACGACGCGGCGGATGCCGTGCGGTCACGAGTCAGCTTAGGATCATCGCGCGCGGCAGGGATCTGCCAGAATGGTGGTTGTCACTGCACTCTTTCGCCAGAGTGTCGAAAGTCGGCATACCGCATCCGCGCGGGAGGCCGGGAAGGTCGGGAGGCCCCATGCCCGTGCACGCATCGGCCGCCATCGCACCCGTCGCGATCGGCCTCGGCGAACTGCTCCGGCAGTACCACCTGGGCCTCGTCCTCATCACCGGAGGGACCCATGGCGGCGCCGCCGCCGAGCTTCCGGTGCAGTGGGTGCACAGCAGCAACATGGTCGACCCGACCCCGTTCCTCACTCCGCGCACGGTGCTGCTGACCACCGGCACCCAGTTCGCCGGGGGGCCCGACAGCGCCGAGGCCGAAGCCTACGTCCGCCGACTCCTCGGCGTCGGGGTGACGGCGCTCGGCTTCGGCGTCGGCGTCGATTGGCGCCGGATCCCGACCGCGCTCGTCGACGCCTGCGAGCGCCTCGATCTCCCGCTCTTCCGCGTGCCCTACGCCACTCCGTTCATCGCCATCGCCCAGACGGCGGTCCAACTGCTCGGCGCCCAGGCCAGAGCCCGCGACTCGTGGGCGCTCGAGGCCCAGCGCGCCGTCGCGAACGCCGCCGCCCAGCGCGCTGGACTGGCAG
>NZ_JBHSRW010000122.1:0-6496 GCF_042659205.1 Leucobacter soli | reverse complement strand
CGAGCGCCTGCGCCTGGCGGTCTCGCGCACCCGGGCGACACCCCTCGTCCAACGGCTCGCGGCCGAGCTCGACGCCGAACTCGTGCCCATGGGCTCGGCCGGGTTCAAGGCCGCCGCCGTGGTGCGCGGCGAGGCCGACGCCTACGTGCACACCGGCGGTCAGTACGAGTGGGACTCGGCGGCTCCGGTCGCGGTCGCCCGCGCCGCGGGTCTCTTCGCCTCGCGCGTCGACGGTAGACCACTGGAGTACAACAACGCGAACCCCTATCTGCCCGATCTCGTGGTCTGCAACCCGCTGATCGCCGACGAGCTGCTCGGGCGGGTGGCATCGATCCTGGAGGAGGATGCACGATGACCGAGATCACCGATACGCGGCGCTACGGGCTCACCCACTTGGACTACCTCGAGTCCGAGGCCATCTTCATCATCCGCGAGATCGTGGCCGAGAACGAGAACCCCGGCATGCTCTTCTCCGGCGGCAAGGACTCCATCGTCATGCTGCACCTGGCGGCGAAGGCGTTCGCCCCCGGGCCGATCCCCTTCCCCGTCGTGCACATCGACACGGGCCACAACTTCGACGAGGTGCTCGAGTTCCGCGACCGCCGCGTCTCCGAGCTCGGTGTGCGCCTGATCGTGGGCTCGGTGCCCGAGGCGATCGAAGCCGGGCTGGTGCGGGAGGATCCGAGCGGATCGCGCAACCGGATCCAGACCCCGGTGCTGCTGAAGACGGCCGAGGATCACGGTCTCAGCGCGCTGATGGGCGGCGCCCGGCGCGACGAGGAGAAGGCCCGAGCGAAGGAGCGCGTCTTCTCGTTCCGCGACGACTTCGGCCAGTGGGATCCGAAGAACCAGCGGCCCGAGCTCTGGGCGCTCTACAACGGCCGCATCCATCCGGGCGAGAGCATCCGCTGCTTCCCGCTCTCGAACTGGACCGAGCTCGACATCTGGCACTACATCGCCCGCGAGGGGATCGAGGTGCCGGCCATCTACTACGCCGCGGAGCGCGAGGTCTTCCTGCGGAACGGCATGTACTTCGCGGTGAACCAGCACTGCCGCCCGAAGGAGGGCGAGGAGGTGTTCACCAAGACCGTGCGCTACCGCACGGTGGGCGACGCCACGCTCACGGCGGCGGTGCCCTCTGACGCGCGCACGGTCGAGGCCGTGATCGACGAGATCGCGGCGACGCGCATCACCGAGCGCGGGGCGACCCGAGGCGACGACAAGGTGAGCGAGGCCGCCATGGAAGACCGCAAGAAGGAAGGGTACTTCTGATGGACATCCTCCGCATCGCGACCGCCGGATCCGTCGACGACGGCAAGAGCACCCTGATCGGGCGGCTGCTCTACGACTCGAAGTCGATCTTCACCGACCAGCTCGAAGCGGTCGAGCGCACGAGCGTGCAGCGCGGAGACGACTACACCGACCTGGCGCTGCTCACCGACGGACTGCGCGCCGAGCGCGAGCAGGGCATCACCATCGACGTCGCCTACCGCTACTTCTCCACCCCGCGGCGGAAGTTCATCATCGCCGACACCCCCGGTCACATCCAGTACACGAGGAACATGGTCACCGGCGCGTCGACCGCAGACCTCGCCATCATCCTCGTCGACGCCCGCAAGGGACTGCTCGAGCAGAGTCGGCGGCACGCCACCATCGTGTCGATGCTGCGGGTGCCGCACGTCGTGCTGGCGATCAACAAGATGGATCTCGTCGACTGGTCCGAGGAGGTGTACGAGGAGATCCGCCGCGAGTTCGTCGACTTCGCGGCACGGCTCGACTTCACCGACGTCACGGTGATCCCGCTCTCGGCGCTCAAGGGCGACAACGTCGTGGCCCGCTCCGAGCATATGGACTGGTACCAGGGCGCCTCGCTCATGCACCACCTCGAGAACGTCTACATCGCCAGCGACCGGAACCTGATCGACATCCGTTTCCCGGTGCAGTACGTGATCCGGCCCCAGAACGGCCGGGGCGACTACCGCGGGCTCGCCGGCCAGATCATCGGCGGCGTGCTGCGCCCCGGCGACGACGTGATCGTCCTGCCCAGCGGGATGCCGTCGACGGTGAAGGCCATCGACACGGCCGACGGCGAGGTCGAGGCCGCCTACCCGCCGATGTCGGTGGTCGTGCGATTGGACGACGAGATCGACATCTCCCGCGGCGACATGATCAGTCGGCCGAACAACCAGCCCGAGGCGATGCAGGACATCGACGCGATGATCTGCTGGATGGACAGCGCCCCCCTCACCGTCGGGGCCAAGTACGCCATCAAGCACACGACCCGCACGGCGCGCGCGATGGTCAAGGAGATCAAGTACGAGCTCGACATCAACACGCTGAGCCGCACGCTCGCGCCGACGTCGCTCGAGCTGAACGGCATCGGGCGACTGACCCTGCGGACCACGCAGCCGCTGCTCGTCGACCCCTATCGCCGCAACCGGCAGACCGGCTCGTTCATCCTGATCGACGAGGCGACGAACCGCACGGTCGGGGCGGGCTTCATCACCGAGAACTGATCGCGGCCGGGAGTGCCGCCGCCGGGGATCGCAGCGAAGGTCGCCGAGGATCGCTGCCGGTGGCGGTGCCGGTGGGGTGGTGCCGGTGGCGGTGCAGATGCCGGCGCCGATGGCGATGCCGGTGGCCCTGCCGGTGGTACTGCCGACCATCCAGGAGGATTGCGTATCTTTCCCTCAATTCCTACTAAACCCCTGGTATTCAGATACTTGTCCGACGACGACGTCGGGGTTCAGGGGAATTCACATGCGTACTCGACCATCTCTCGCGACCGCACTGCTCGCGACGGCTCTGCTCACTGGCGGGGCGCTCGCCCTCACCGCCTGCTCGGGAACCGCGGCTCCGGCCGCCGACTCCCCATCGGGCGAACCGGAGGCGCCCGAGAGCTTGACCATCGGCTTCTTCCCGAATCTGACCCACGCGCCCGCGATCGTCGGGCTGGCCGGCGGAGAGTTCCAGGCGGCGCTGGGCGACGGGATCGAGATCGAGACCGCCACCTTCAACTCGGGCACCGAGGAGATCGAGGCGCTCTTCGCCGGCGGCATCGACATCGGCTTCATCGGGCCGAGCCCGACCGTCACCGGATGGCAGAAGAGCCGCGGCGAGGCGCTCCACGTGATCGCCGGCGCGGCTGCGAACGGCGCCGCACTGGTGGTGCGCGACGGGATAGACACGGTCGAGGATCTCGACGGGGCCACGATCGCGACCCCGTCGCTCGGCAACACCCAGGACATCGCGGCGCGCCACTGGCTGCAGGAGCAGGGCTACGCGACCGATACGTCGGGCGGCGGCGACGTGAAGCTCCAGCCGCAGGACAACGCGACCGCGCTCACCGCGCTGCAGGTCGGATCGATCGACGGCGCCTGGGTGCCCGAGCCCTGGGCCACCCGCATGGTCCTCGAAGCCGGGGCGCACGTGCTGGTCGACGAGCCGGAGCTGTGGGAGGGCGGCCGCTTCGTCACCACCAACGTCATCGTGAGCACCGAGTTCCTGGAGCGCTACCCGAGCACGGTCCGCGCCTTCCTGGACGGACTCCTCGACACGCTCGAGTCGATGGAGAGCGACCCGGCCGCCGCGCAGGCCCTCCTCGCCGAGGAGATCGGCCGGATCTCGGGGTCGACGCCGAAGGTCGACCAGCTGGCCGCCGCCTGGGAGAACGTCGTCTTCACCGCCGACCCGCTGGCTGCGACGCTCGAGATCCAGGCGCAGCACGCGGTCGACCTCGAACTGCTCGACCCGGTCGACCTCGACGGTCTCTACGAGCTCGACCTGCTGAACGAGGCGCTCGCCGCACGCGGCGAGCCGGCGGTGAGCGCACGATGAGCACCGCGGCGGTCGTCATCGACCGGATCTCGATGCGCTACCCGCGCTCGCACACCCACGCGCTCGTGGATGTCGACCTGACGGTTGCGGAGGGCGAGTTCCTCTGCCTGCTCGGCCGATCGGGATGCGGGAAGAGCACCCTGCTCTCCCTCATCGCCGGGCTCGAGCAGCCGACCGCCGGTTCCGTCAACCTCGGCGGCCGCCGGGTCGGCATGATGTTCCAGGATTCGGGGCTGTTCCCGTGGCTCACCGTCCAGGGCAACATCGAACTCGCCCTCCGTCTCTCGGGCGTGCCACGACGCGACTGGGCGGACCGCATCGACGAGCTGCTCGAGATCGTCAGGCTCCCCGGGGCGCAGCAGCAGCGACCGCACGAACTCTCGGGCGGCATGCGCCAGCGCATCGCGCTCGCCAGATCGCTCGCTCAGGACTGCCAGGTGCTCCTCATGGACGAGCCCTTCGGCGCACTCGACGCGATCACCCGCGATGCGATGCACGACGAGATCGAGCGCATCGCGGCCGAGCGCCGCCTCACGGTGCTGTTCGTCACCCACAACGTGCGGGAGGCCGTGCGCCTGGGCGACCGGGTCGTGGTCATGCAGCCCGGCCCGGGTCGGGTGGCGAGCCAGCTCGATGTCGATCTGCCGAGGCCCCGGCGCATGGACGACCCCGAGATCGCCCTGCGCGCGGGCCACCTGCACGATCTGCTGAACGGGCAGGTCGATCGAGGCTTCGGGAGGGCCGCCGCATGAGCACCATCACGAGACTCTCCGGACTCGACCTCCCGGGGACGCCGGGGACGCTGAGCCCGCGTGCGGCACGACCGGCCCTGCCTCGAGCGAATCGCATTTGGGCGGCGATCTGGCCGGGCCTGCTCGCCGTGCTCATCGTGCTCGGGGCCTGGCAGCTCCTCTACCTCTCGGGGATCAAGCCGAGCTACGTCCTCCCCGATCCGCTCACGGTCCTGACCCGGCTCGGCGAACTGGCCGTCACTGCGGAGTTCTGGGTCGGGGCCGCCACCACGATGACCCGTGCGGTCGTGGGGTTCGCGATCGCCCTTACGATCGGCACGGTGCTCGGAGCGGCCGTCGCGCGGTCCCGGGTGCTCCGCGCCGCGATCGGCTCGCTGCTCTCCGGGCTGCAGACGATGCCGTCGATCGCCTGGTTCCCGCTTGCGATCCTCTTCTTCGGCCTCACCGAGCAGGCGATCATGTTCGTGATCGTGCTGGGCGCCGCTCCGTCCATCGCAAACGGCCTCATCTCGGGCATCGACGACGTGCCCCCGCCCCTCCTTCGCGCGGGCCACGCGCTCGGCGCCCGCGGCTTCGCCCTGCTCCGCTTCGTGATCCTGCCCGCCGCCCTGCCCACCTACGTCGCCGGGCTGAAGCAGGGATGGGCGTTCGCCTGGCGTTCGCTGCTCGCCGGCGAGCTGCTGGTCACCATCTCGCAGGCGACCGCGCTCGGCGTCCTGCTCTCGAACGCGCGGAACTTCGCCGACGCGCCGACGCTCCTGGCGGTCATGATCGTGATCCTGATCATCGGGATGCTCATCGACGGCGCCTTCTCCTGGGCGGCGAGCCGGATCCGCCGTCGCCGCGGGCTCGGGGCGGTACGGCTATGAGACGTCCGGACGGCACCCGTGGCGCGAGCGGAGCGGTCCGAGCTCGCTCGGAGGTTCGGGCTGATCCTGCAGTTCGGGAGGACCGTGCAGTTCGGGAGGACCGTTCCCGCGGATTCGATCAGCCGGAACTGCAGGATCAGCCGGAACTGCTGCCCCACGCCGCTCGGGGCGGTACGGCTATGAGACGTCCGGACGGCGGGGGCCGCACGGACGACGCGGGTGAAGCAGGCGGCACGGGCGACGCCGCTTCGCCCGCGCCCCTCCGATTGCTACAGTGAAGGTCTTCGGAGACATGGGCGGGTGGTATACGGTGCAGGTCACGGCACGCGTCGACTATGCGGTGCGGGCGCTCGCCGAGCTGGCGGCTCGGCAGGGCGGGAGCGCGACGCGCACGCAGCTCGCCGAGGCGCAGGGCATACCGTCGAAGTTCCTCGAGGCGATCCTCCGCGACCTGCGGAAGGCCGGGCTCGTCGTCGCGCACCGCGGCGCGACCGGCGGATACGCCCTCGCGGGTTCACCAGACGAGATCACGATCGCCGATGTGGTCCGGGCCGTGGACGGGCCGCTGGCCGCGGTGCGCGGTGCCGCGCCGGAATCCGTCGAGTACCAGGGTGCAGCCGCACCGCTGCGCGAGGTCTGGATCGCGGTGCGCGCCTCGCTGCGGCTCGTCCTCGAGGCCACGACGCTCGCCGACCTCGTCGACGGCCGGCTCCCGACCAACGTGCGCTCGCTGCTCGACGGCGACGACGTCTACGAGCGGCGCTAGGGCATCGGGCTCCGGGCATCGAATCGGTTCCTCGCAGCCGCGGGTCGGTCTGCCGATTCGGGTGGGCTCGGGGAGATGCCTGTCAGGGTGCGTCAGTGTGCGTCAGGATCCGTCGTCGGCGGCGAGACCCGCGGCCGCGCGCAGGCCCTCTTCCACCGCGGCTCGCACCAGTCCGCCGACGATGCGGTCGGGGTGGGCGATGCCCAGATCCCGGAGCGCCTCCGTCGCCTGCCGCACCACGGCGCGTGAGAGCTCGCCCGCAGCGCTGAGCG
>NZ_JBHSRW010000121.1:0-6502 GCF_042659205.1 Leucobacter soli | reverse complement strand
GTGCAGGAAGGCGTGGAGATCACCGTCTACTGCGGCGACGCGGTCGAGGTGCGCCTGCGCGGCGTCGACGGCGGAGACGGTGCCCGCGGCCAGCTCGGCGGCCAGCTCGGCGGCGGTGAGGTGGATCAGCTCAGTCACGCTAGCCCCCTACTGCTCTTCGCCCAGGATCGACGAGACGCGGAACATGCCGTCAGCGGCTTCGGGCGCGTTCGCGAGAGCCTGGTCCAGCGTCAGCACGTCGGCGATCTCGTCCGGCCGGGTCACGTTGGTGATCGGAATCGGATGACTCGTCGCCGGGACGTCGTCGCCCGCGACCTCGCTCACCTTGGCGATGCTGGTGAGGATGGAGCCGAGCTCGCTCGTGAGCGAGTCGACTTCGGCGTCGGTGAGGGCGATCCGTGCGAGACCCGCGAGATGCTGCACGGTCTCGACCGTTATCTCGCTGCTCGCCGCACTGCTTTCAGGCATGCTGCTCCGTCGAAGGTGGGGGCGGATGAACCCCACCATCCTACCGAGTGCAGACGCCGCGCGGATCGCCCACGGTGCTCAGCGCGGCCCGTCCTCGCGCGCGAAGCGCGCGGAGATGTCGCCGGCCAGCGCCATATCGTTCTCGGTCGCGAGCACGCGGTCGGGGCCCGGCTCGAAGGAGACCTCCCCGAGTTCGACCCAGCACACGCTCGGCGATGTCGTCGACTCGAAGAAATAGCGCCGATCCTTGAGGTCGGCGACCGTCCGCCAGCGCGTGGTCGAGACGTTCGGGCGCGCCGCGTCGACGGTGCCGAAGGGGGCCGAGGCGTTGCGGATCACGCTGAACACCTGGGCCGCGGCTTCGCGCGGAGACTCGGTGGCCGGGAGCTTCGCCGAGTAATAGGCCGCGCGCGCGAAACGATCCGGCGAGTCGGTACCGCCGGGGAGCGGCTCGTCTCCGCCGAGGCCCGCGTAGCGGTGCTGCAGCGCGAGTTGCTCTTCATAGGGCGGCGAGTTCGCCATGACGGTGTACTCCGGCCCGTGGTGGATCTCCGTGCGCCCGTCGACGAACTCGACGATCGCCGAGTCTCCGCTGCGGTCGGCCAGCGCGATGTGCCCGGTGCCCGGCTTGCCTCCGATGTCGAGCGGGATCACCTGCACCCCGCTCTCCTCGATCCAGGCGACGGCATCGGCCACTGCGGCGAAGCGATCGAGGAACGACTGGATCGCCTGCTCGAGCGCCAGGCCCGGGCGCGATGGGTCGCGCCGTCCGTAGTCGGACTCCGAGAGATAGAGCCCGCTCACCTGCAGGCCGGCCTCGTTGATCCCGTCGACCGGGATGCGGCCGTACATGAGCGCCACGACGCTCCCGTACTCCGCGATCCAGACGAAGCTCGCGGGGTCCCCTGGAGCACTCGTCCGTTCGGTCCCCCGCGGCCGCACGGCGAGCGCGGTGCTCGTCGGCTCGAACCAATCCATGCTCCGGCCGACGAGCACGCTGCCCGCGCCTGGAGCGCCTGCGGATGACCAGACGAAGCGAGTGCACATGCCCGAATGCTATCTGCGCGTGCCGTCGGCCCGCCAGAGTCCGGAGCATCCCCGGCGATGGCTGTCCACGAGGTGCGCGTCGACGATGCCGATGGCGCTCATCAGCGCGTACACGGTGGTCGCCCCGACGAAGGCGAAGCCTCGCCGCTTCAGTTCTGCGGCCAGTGCGTGCGACTCTGGCGAGGTCGTCGGCACCTCGGCGTCGTCGCGCGGCGCCGGTGAGCGATCCGGTTGGTGGCTCCATACCAGCTCGCTCAGCGACTCACCGGCGTCGTGCAGCCGCAGCACCGCTCGCGCATTCTCGATCGTCGCCAGTATCTTGCGGCGGTTGCGGATGATGCCGGCATCGCTCATGAGCCGTTCGACGTCGGTACCGTCGAAGGCCGCCACCCGACCTGGATCGAAGCCGGCGAACGCCGCGCGGAACGCCTCGCGCTTGCGCAGGACGACGAGCCAGGAGAGCCCCGATTGGAACGCCTCGAGGCTCAAGCGCTCGAAGATCCCGGCATCGTCGGTGACCGGCATGCCCCATTCGTGATCGTAGTACTCGGTGAGCAGCGGGTCGGATTCGGCCCAGCGGGCGCGCACCGGAGTCGTCGTTCGGTTCATCTCGATTCCTCTCTGGCCCGTGTTCCTCCTCCCCGAGCAGGCCCTTGGAACCAGCCTAAACAGCGGGAGCGGCGCGCGAGTGCCGGATGCGGGAATTGTGGATAACTCGTCGGGAGCCTCAAGATCCGAGCATCGTGAGCGCCGGATCGACGCCCCGGCATCGGGCGGCGCAGTACTCTCGCGGCGCGCTGCCCCGCAGGACGAGCCCGGGGGCACGGGCGCCGTGCGTCAGGGCGCCGTGTCCAGGTCCAGCCCGCTCGGGCCGACGGTCACGAGCACCGCGAACTGAGCGGCGTCGAGCACGGGGATGCCGAGGTCTTCGGCCTTCGCGAGCTTCGACCCCGCGCCGGGACCCGCCGCGACGAAGTCGGTCTTCTTCGACACGCTCGAAGCCGCTTTGCCGCCGGCACGGATGATCGCCTCCTTCGCACCGTCACGGGTGAACCCGTCGAGGGAGCCCGTCGCGACGACGGTCAGTCCCGCGAGCACGCCGCCCTCGGCCACCGCCGCGCCCGGCCCCGGATGCCCCGGCGTCTCCCATTGCACGCCCGCCGCAGCCCAGCGATCCACGATCTCGCGGTGCCAGTCCACCTCGAACCACTCCCGGAGCGACTCCGCGATGATCCCCCCGACGCCTTCGACCTCGGCGAGTTCCCCGGGAGTCGCCGCACGGATCGCCTCGAGCGAGCCGAACCAGTCGGCCAGCGCGCGCGCGGCGACCGGACCCACGTGGCGGATGTTCAGCGACACGATGAGCCGCCACAGCGGCTTGCTCTTCGCCCGCTCGAGCTCGGCGAGGAAGGTCTCGGCGTCCTTCGACGGCAGTAACGTGCGGTGATCCTTGCGGAACCCGGCCTTGCGCCGCTCGGCGGCCGTCAACCCCTTGGCTTCGGGCGGGTACCCGACCACGATCCGCTGGAACGGGGCCCGCCGCACGAATTCGCCCGTCTCGGGATCGGTCTTCCGCTCCCCGGTCTCGGGATCCCGCACGATCACTTCGATCGGCACCAGCTGCTCCAGCGTCAGCTCGAACAAGCCGGCCTCGGTCTCCAACGGCGGAGTCGAAGGCGTCTCCGGCTGGGTGAGCGCCGCCGCCGTGATCTCCCCCAGCACCTCGATGTCGAGCGCGCCGCGCGACCCGATGTGCTCGACCCGGCCGCGCACCTGCGCCGGACACGCCCGCGCGTTCGGGCAACGGAGATCGATGTCGCCCTCCTTCATCGGGCGCAGCGCCGCACCGCATTCCGGGCACTCGCTCGGCATCCGCCACTCGCGCTCGCTCCCGTCGCGACGTTCGACGACGGCGCCGAGCACCTCGGGGATCACGTCACCGGCCTTGCGGAGCACGACGGTATCGCCGATCAGCACGCCCTTGGCGCGGACGACCTCCTGGTTGTGCAGCGTCGCCTGACTCACCGTGGAGCCCGCGACATGCACCGGTGCCATCACCGCGTAGGGGGTCGCGCGTCCGGTACGGCCGATCCCGATCCGGATGTCGAGCAGTTCCGTGTGAACCTCTTCCGGCGGGTACTTGTAGGCGATCGCCCATCGCGGCGCCCGGCTCGTCTGCCCGAGCTCGGCGTGCAGTTCGAGCTCGTCGATCTTGACGACGATCCCGTCGATCTCGTGCTCCACATCGTGCCGGTGCTCGCCGCGATCCTCGATGAAGCCGACCACTTCGTCGACCGAATCGAACACCCGCGAATGCGGCGAGACGGGCAGCCCCCACTCGGCGAGCATCCGATAGGCATCGCTCTGGTTCTCGAAGTCGGGGTGCTGCCAGGCGCCGATGCCGTGGACGTACAGCGAGAGCCGGCCGAGCCGATCCCGCATCAGCTCGAGCTCGCGCTCGTTCTTCTTCTCCGCCCGTTGGCGCAGGCTGCCCGCCGCGGTGTTGCGCGCGTTGGCGAAATCCGGGTAGCGCACCGGGATACGGTCCTCAGGTACGCCCTTCGCCGTCTGCTCCGCGGCGAACTCGGCTTGCAGCTGCCGCTGCCGCGCGTTCAACGCGGCGAAGTCGGTGCTCGCGAGGAACACCTCGCCGCGGGCCTCGAAGAACTCGGGGATGGCTGCGCCTCCCGGCGCCCCCGCGTCGAGCCGTGCGGGAATCACGGGGATGAATCGCACGTTCTCGGTGATATCTTCGCCGACGCGCCCGTCGCCGCGGGTCGTCGCAGTCTCGAGCACCCCGTTGCGATAGGCCAGGCTGATGGCCAGTCCGTCGATCTTCAGCTCGCTGAGCCAGCGCACCTCTCGGCCCGCGGCAGCGCGGGCCTTCTCCGCCCATTCCCGGAACTCGTCGAGCGAGAACACGTTGTCGAGACTGAGCATCCGCTCGGCGTGCTCGTGCTCGGGGAAGCCGGCCGAAACGACGGCAGCGCCGACCTCCTGGGTCGGGCTGTCCTGCCCGACGAGTTCGGGGAACTCCCGCTCGATGGCCTCGAGCCGATGGAACAGCTCATCGTATTCGGCGTCGGAGACGAGGCTCGTCGCCTCCGAATAGTAGGCCGTGCGATAGCGCTCGATATCCGCGGTCAGGCGTTCCGCCTCGGCTCGGGCGGTTTCGAAGTCTGCGGGCAGTTCGGGCGAGGTGTTCACATCCACGATTCTAGGATCGGCCGCCGACATCGTCGCGCTCCTTCCTCTTCCTCTTCCCCTTTCCGCGCCGGCTCGTGCACCGCCCGGCTCCGCTCCGCGTGCCGCCCCACGTGCCGCCGCTCATCCTCCTCTGCCCCAGCACTTCGGGCGGATATCGCAGTTCCGGCTGAGGATTCCCGCGTCGACGACCAGCCCGAACTGCGATCTCAGCCGGAACTGCGGGAAATGCGGCCCCGCGGGCCACCGCGCGTAGACTGTGCGGGTGAAGATCTTGGCGGCGATGAGCGGAGGCGTGGACAGCGCCGTCGCCGCGGCCAGAGCGGTCGAGGCCGGCCATGACGTCGTCGGCGTGCACCTGGCGTTGAGCCGGATGCCCGGCACGCTGCGCACGGGGTCCCGCGGCTGCTGCACGATCGAGGACGCGATGGACGCGCGCCGCGTCGCGAACCTCCTCGGCATCCCGTTCTACGTCTGGGATTTCAGCGAACGATTCGCGGCGGACGTGGTCGACGACTTCGTCGCGGAGTACGAGGCGGGCCGTACGCCGAATCCGTGCCTGCGCTGCAACGAGAAGATCAAATTCGCGGCACTGCTCGACAAGGCGATCGCACTGGGCTTCGACGCCGTCGCGACGGGCCACTACGCGACGCTGGTCGACGGACCGGGCGGCCGCGAGCTCCACCGCGCGAGCGCCTGGGCCAAGGATCAGTCCTACGTGCTGGGCGTCCTCACCGCGGAACAGCTCGCCCACTGCTACTTCCCGCTCGGCGACACGCCGTCGAAGGAGCTCATCCGCGCGGAGGCCGAGGAGCGCGGCATCCAGATCGCCCGCAAGCCCGACAGCCACGACATCTGCTTCATCCCCGATGGCGACACGCGCGGCTGGCTGAACGAGAAGCTGGAGCGCGCACCGGGCGACATCGTCGACGAATCCGGTGCCGTGGTCGGCCGGCACGACGGCGCGCGCGGCTATACGATCGGTCAGCGCCGCGGTCTCGCGATCGGGCACCCCGCGCCCGACGGGAAGCCGCGCTACGTCCTCTCGATCCGCCCGGTGTCGAACCAGGTGGTCGTCGGCCCCAAGGATCGGCTCGCGATCGGCCGCATCGCCGGGGGTCGGTTCAGCCTCACCGGAGACCCGGGACTCGACCTCGCCGAACCCTTCGACTGCGAGGTGCAGATCCGCGCCCACGCGGATCCCGTCCCCGCGACCGCGCGACTCGCCCGGATCGACGAGGCTCGGAGGACCGAGCAGCATCGGGCCGAAGCGACCCACGAGATCGTGGCCGACATCGATCTGGAGCACGCCGAACCGCTGCTCGGCGTCGCCCCCGGGCAGAGCGCCGTGCTCTACATCGGCAGCCGGGTGCTGGGCCAGTTCACGATCGACCGCGCGCTGCCCGTCGACGACGGTCGCACCGCATCCGCCTGAGCGTCAGACCAGGCCCGCCGCCCGAGCCCGTTCGACCGCTCCCGGCAATGCGTCGAGGAAGGCCTCGACCTCGTCTTCGCGGGTCTCGAAGCCGAGGGTGATCCTGAGCGCCCCCCGCGCCTCGGCCTCGGGGATGCCCATGGCGAGCAGCACGTGGGAGGTCTCCATGACGCCTGCCTGGCAGGCGGAACCGACCGACGTCGAGATGCCTGCCGCGTCGAGCAGGAACACGAGCGAATCGCCCTGGCAACCGGGGAAGGTGAAGTGCGCGTTCCCGGGCACCCGCGCCCCGGGCGTCCGCGGGTCGGCGCCGCGCAGCACCGCGTCCGGCACCGTCTCGCGCACGCC
>NZ_JBHSRW010000120.1:0-6619 GCF_042659205.1 Leucobacter soli | reverse complement strand
TCCGCCAGCTCGCCGAGGCCGTCCGCCGCACCCTCAGCGCGTCGACCGAGCGCTCACCGACTTCGCTCTGGGATCCTCGGTGACGAAGCAGGCGAGCACCGCACCGATCGTCGCCGCGGCGCCGGCCATCAGGAACGCCGCACGCGTGCCCGCAGCCAGCGCGTGCGCGTCGACCGCTTCGGGAGAACCCGCCACCGACGCCGAGACGAGCGTCATCACCGTGACGAACAGTGCCGTGCCAGCGGCACCCGCCACCTGCTGCACCGTCGAGATGGTCGCGCTGCCGTAGGAGGCGAGGCTGCCCGGAAGCGAGCCGAGCGACACCGAGAAGAGCGGCGTGAAGACGCCCGCGAGGCCCAGGCAGAGCACCAGGTAGGTGACGACCACCTGCCAGATGCTCGTGGAGTCCGTGAACAGGCCCATGCCCCAGAGCGCGATCGCGGTCGCGATGGTGCCGGGCAGCAGCACGAAGCGCGCGCCGCGCCGGTCGACGAGCCGGCCCACCCAGGGGCCGAGCAGGCCCATCAGCAGTCCGCCGGGCAGCAGCACGAGGCCGGACTCGAGGGTCTCGAATCCCAGCACGTTCTGCACGTAGATCGGCAGGAGGATCAGCGTGCCGAAGAGCGCGAGCGAGCTGAACGAGAACAGGATCGCCGCGAGCCGGAACGGCAGGTAGGTGAAGGTGCGCAGATCGAGCAGCGCTCTGTCCTCCCGCTGCAGGACGATCTGGCGCCAGATGAACGCCGCGAGCGCGATCGCCCCGAGCAGCATCGGCCCCCACGGGGGCACACCGGAGCCGCCGTTGGCCTGCTCCCCGACCGCGCTCAGCCCGTAGACCAGGCCGCCGAAGCCGACGACGGAGAGCAGCACCGACAGGGCATCGATCGGAGCCACCCGCTGTTCGCCCACGTTCGGCAGGCGCAGCGCCCCGAGCAGCAGCGCGGTCGCGGCGATCGGCAGCATGAAGATGAAGAGCCACCGCCAGCTGAGCCACTGCAGGATGAGCCCGGAGATGGTCGGCCCGAGCGCCGGCGCGACCGAGATCACGATCGCGATGCGCCCCATCAGGCGGCCGCGGATGCTCGCCGGGACGAGGGTGATCACGGTCGTCATCAGGAGCGGCATCATGATGGCGGTGCCGCCGGCCTGCACCACACGGCCGACGACCAGGACGCCGAAGCCCGGCGCCACCGCCGAGATCAGCGTTCCCGCGGTGAAGAGGCTCATCGCGGTGAGGAAGAGGGTCCGGGTGCGCATGCGCCGGATCAGCATGCCGGTGATCGGGATCACGACGCTCATCGTCAGCAGGAACGCGGTGGTCAGCCACTGCCCGGCGGCGGCGGAGATCGAGAGATCCTCCATCAGGCGCGGCAGCGCGACCCCCATGACGGTCTCGTTGAGGATCACGACGAAGGCGCTCGTGAGGAGCAGCCAGATGGCGAGGCTCTCGCGCGGACCGAGGCTCCGCGCGCTGGGATCGGGCGACGGAGACTGTTCGAGCATAAGAGGTCTAGCCTACCGGGTTCTCCGGACCCAGCGGCACGGCTTGCCGCACGGCGGCCCGGGATCGGCCGGTCAGGCGAAGGGATCGCGCACGCGTGCGAGGAAGGCTCGGGTCTCCTCGCGCTGCGGCGCATCGAAGACCTGCGCGGGCGGGCCCGATTCGATGATCCGGCCATCCTTCAGATACACCACGCGGTCGGCGACGCGTCGCGCGAAACTCATCTCGTGCGTGGCCATGAGGATCGTGGAACCCTGGGTCTTGAGCTCGTGCACCAGATCGAGCACCTCGCCGACGAGCTGCGGATCGAGGGCGCTCGTGATCTCGTCGAGCAGCAGGAGTTCGGGATCGGTGGCGATGGCCCGGGCGATCGCCACGCGCTGCTGCTGGCCCCCCGAGAGGCGATCCGGGTACTCGCGCGCCTTGTCGCCGAGGCCGATCCTCTCGAGCAGCGCCATGCCGGTGCGCTCGGCCTCCGCCCTGGGGGTGCGGAACACCTTGCGCGCGGCGAGCGTCACGTTGTCGAGCACGCGCAGATGCGGGAACAGGTTGTAGTGCTGGAACACGACGCCGATACGCGCCCGGATCGCGTCGGCGTCGACGCGCGGATCGGTGATGTCCTGCGTGTGCGGCTCGCCCTCCGTCGAACCCTCAGTCGAACGGGTGAGCAGGATCCTGCCGTCGTCGACCTGCTCGAGCAGGTTGATCGTCTTCAGCAGCGTCGACTTGCCCGAGCCCGAGGCCCCGATCAGCACGACGACCTCGTGCTTCGCCACCTCGAGGTCGATGCCGTCGAGCACGCTCTGCTCCCCGAAGCGCTTCACCACGCCTTCGATGCGCAGCACGGGCTCGGTGCGCTGATCCGCCCCGCTCATACGACTCCCCCGACCTGCTCGCGCCGCTGCGCCCGCGCCGACACCGCGTCGGTGATTCGGATGAAGGGCCAGGCGAGGATCACGAAGCACAGGCCCGCCACCACGTATGGCGTGAAGTTGAAGCTCGTGGCGACCTCGATCTGCGCGGCCCGCACGGCGTCGACGGCGCCGAGCACCGAGATGAGACCGACATCCTTCATCAGCGAGACGAAATCGTTCATGAGCGCCGGCGTCACCTTGCGCACCGCCTGCGGCATCACGATGAGGCGCAGCGTGCCGGCGTGGCTGAGGCCGAGCGAGCGCGCAGCCAAGCGCTGAGACGGGTGCACGGCCTCCATCCCCGCGCGCAGCACCTCGGACACGTAGGCCGAATAGCAGAGCACGAGCGCGACGGTGCCCCAGACCTGCGCCGGCACCCGCCCGGTCAGACCGAGCGCGGGAATGCCGAACCCGATCAGGTAGAGCACGAGCAGCACAGGGATGCCGCGGAAGAGGTCCGTGTACCCGGCCGCCAGCAGGCGGAGCGGCGTGAACACGGCACCGCGCAGGGTGCGGGCGACCGCGAGCAGGGTGCTCAGGATCGCGACGCCGATCGTCGCGAAGACGAGCACCTGGACGTTCAGCCAGAGACCCTCGAGCACGCGCGGGAACGAGGCGATCGCGACCTGCGGGTCGAAGAACGTCTCGCGCACGCGCGCCCAGCCGGGGCTGTTCACGAGCACCAGCCAGATGACCGCGGCGAAGACGACGGTGCTGACCGCGCTGATCAGCACCGAGCGCCGACCCCGGGCGCGCCGGTAGGCGCGGCGTTCGAGCTCGATCTCGCTCGGCTCGAACGGACGCGCCGCGCGCGGCCCGGTGTCGGTCACTGATGCGTCGGATCTACTGGAGGACCGGGGCGCCCTGGTCGGCGATCCACTCGGCGGCCAGCTGATCCAGCGTGCCGTTGTCGCGCAGGGCGTCGACCGCCGCCGAGACCGCCGCCGTCAGCGGCGAGTCCTTCGGCAGCACGAAGGCGAAGTCGTCCCCGCCCCGGCTCGACTGGAGCTGGCCGACGATCACGCCGTCGTCGAGCTGCGCGTCGCGCACGTAGAACGCGCCCGGCAGGTCGGTGACCATCGCATCGACCTGGTCGCCCTGCAGTGCGAGGACCAGGTCGTCGACGGAGTTGTAGATCTTCAGGTTGTCGGTCCCCAGCACCTCTTCGGCGACGGTCAACGACGTCGTGCCCGAGGCGACGCCGATCGTAGCGCCGGCCAGATCGGCCACGCTCGTGGCACCGGCCGCGGCGCTGCCGGCGTTCGCGACGATCGCCTGCGTGGTCGTGTAGTACGGGCTCGAGAAGTCGACGGCCTGCGCCCGCTCCTCGGTCACCGAGAACTGCTGGATGTTCAGGTCCCAGTCCTTCGGACCCGGTGCGATCGAGGCCTCGAACGCGGCGCCGACCCACACGACGTCCTCCTTCGCGAAGCCGAGCTCCTCGGCCACGGCGTAGGCGACGGCCGCTTCGAAGCCCTCACCGCTCGAGGGATCGTTGTCGATCACCCACGGCGCGTAGGCGGGCTCGCCGGTCGCGATCGTCAGGACGCCCGGGGTGATGGTCTCGAGTGCCGGGCCGTCGGAGGCGGCGGGCGTCTCGGGCTCGGCGTTCCCGCCGCCCGAGGTGCAGGCGGAGAGCGCGAGGAGAGCAGCGGCGCCTGCGGCGACCACTGCGCTGAAACGGGTGAGGCGGGACATGGATGCTCCTTGCAAGTCGGATTCTGGTCGCGCCCGGCGCCGGAGGCCGGGGCGGAGAGCCAGCCTCGATTCTAGCCCTCCGCGGTCTCGGGAAGATCTCGACGCGGTCGCGGCGCGGGCGTCGTGCACGGACGGCCGGTTCAGGGGCGGGTCAGCGACGGTTCGGTGTCGGTTCAGGCCGGTTCAGGGGCGGCGGAACCGCTCGACACCACCGACGATCGTGCGCGCGCACCGGCCAGCGCCATCCTCTACGAGGTCCGCGATCGCGTCATCCGAATCCACCGCGTCGATGTCGAAGAAGGCGAGATCCGCGATCGCCCCCACACCGAGCTGTCCGATGCGCTCCGCGCCGACGTGCAGACCGAGCGCCGCCGCTCCCCCGAGCGTCGCCGCCCCGAGCAGCCGCTGGTGCAGATCGGCCTCGGCGTAGCCCTGGCGCCGGGCGACCCGGTAGAGCGCCCGGACGTCGGCCATCAGATCCAGCGACGGCGAGGATGAGAGCGAGTCGGTGCCGACGGCGATCGGGTTGCCCTCGCGCAGGTAGTCGGCCACGGGAGGCATGTCGAGCCCGATCACCTCGTTGGAGCGCGGGCAGAGCGCCACGCTCGAGCCCCGGGCGCGCAGGAGCGCCCGGTCCTCGGCGCTCACGTACACGCCGTGCGCGATGTGGCAGTCGGGGCCGAGCACTCCCAGGTGGTCGACGAACTGCGTCGACGAGACCCCGATCCCGTGCGATCGCAGGGCGCGGAAGCTGTCGGCGCCGAGCTCGGGCCAGCCGCCGTGCCCGCCCGGGCCGCCGCCGGCGTAGCCGTCGATCCCGTCGAATGCGCGTTCCATGTGCGCCTCGGCGAGGTGGATGTGGAGTCGAAGCCCCTCTTCCCGCACGATGTCGGGGATCTCGAGGAGCGGCTGCACCTCGAGCGAATAGGGGGCGTGCGGCGAGACGCCGCCGCCGGGCGGACGGGGGATGTCGCGCAGCTGCGCGCGCACCGCCTCGCGTTCCTCTGGGGTCCAGTCGGCGTTGCTCTTGCCGTAGACCTCCCAGTAGGCGATCCCGTGCAGCCCGGCGTCGTGCAGTGCCGAGAGCGCGGCACGGTCCGTGACGACATCGGCGAGGGCGGTGACGCCCGCGGCGATCGATTTGGCGGCGCCGTCGGCGGCCGCCGCCGCCCAGGAGTGACCGGGCCGGTTGTAGACGGCGTCGAACGCCTGGCCCCAGTCCTCGAAGCCCGTGTAGTGCTTCGACGCCACCTCGTGCATGTGGGTGTACTGCAGGTGGGTGTGCGCGTTGACGAGGCCGGGGGTGATGACGCCGTCCCAGCGCTCCTCGGTGAAGGGCTCCCCGCGCTCCGCGAGGGCGGCGGTCACCCACCGGCGGTCGCCCACGTGCAGGATCCGGTCGCCGCGCACGGCGACGGCTCCGTCGGTGATGCGCGGGCTCGCGACCGGGAACACATGGTCGGCGCTGTAGACGGTGATACTCACACGACGACTCTAATGGCGGCGCCGCGGAGAGGCGAGACGGGCGCTACGCCCAGATCCGGTCGATGGGCAGGGGGTCCCCGAGGATCCGCTCCGCGGCGCGGTGACCGGAGCAGAGGGCGGCGGTCACGGTCGCCGGATCCTCCTGCCAGGTCGCCTCCCCCGCCAGGTGCAGCACCCCACCGCCCAGCGCACCTCCGAACGCACCGCCCCGCGACTCTCCCAGCGGGGTGGCGAGCACCTCGTGGTCCTCCGGAACGGCGCCCACGGTCATGTACGCGTAGGATCCGTGCGCGTACGCGTCGTCCTGCCAGCGCGTGACTCGCACGTGCTCGGGCTCGGGAATGTCTGGGCCGTAGATCTCGCGGAGCGCCTCCAGGACGGAGTCGGCGATCCGCTCGTCGCTCCAGCCGCGGATCTCGCGAGCGCACGCTCCCGCGGCGAAGGTGAGCAGCGTCGGCGTCCCGTGCAGCGGGGTGAGGTCGTACCAGGAATGCCACCACTCCGCAGCCGGGCCCTGCCTGCGGAACGCGTAGACGCCCTCGGCCCAGAACTTCTCGGGAAAGCGCAGGAACACCTTCTCGAACGCGTTCATCTCGAACCGGGCGAGCGCCCCGGCCACCGGCTCGGGCAGCGGCGGCTCGAAGACGAAGTCGTCCGACCGCAGCACGCCGACCGGCACGGTCACCAGAACGCGATCTGCCTCGAACGCGCCGCGATCCGTCTCGACGCTCACCCCGGCGCCCGTGCCCGTGCCCGCATCAGCGGCGGCATCAGCACCTCCGCCGTCGCTATCACCAGCGCCGCCATCACCAGCCCCGGACCAGCGCACGCACGAGACCACGTGCTCCAGGCGCACGTCGAGGCCCTCGGCGAGCCGGGCCGGCAGTCGGTCGTACCCCTCGGGGAACACCACCTCGTCGCCTTCGACCGCGACGTCGTCGAGGCCGAGCGCGTCGAGATCCCGCGCGTCCGCGCCGTACTGCTCCTCGCTCCGGTGGCGCAGGAACTCGCGCACGCAGAT
>NZ_JBHSRW010000119.1:0-6720 GCF_042659205.1 Leucobacter soli | reverse complement strand
GATGACGAATTCGCTCTGGCATACCGAGAATGGCTCGAAACAAGCGCGCCTACAAGTTGACAAATATAGGAGCATCATTGCTGCGTCCGAAAGCCGCACTCTCAACGAATGCGGCGGGCGATGAGACCCCGCAGAACTGGTGACCTCGCGTTCCATTTGCGCCTTGGCCTTACCGTCAGCACTCCTGGGAGAATGATGTCCAAGGAATTCGAACTCGTCAGTATGCGGCCCGATGAGATTCGGCCGTCAACGAAAGCGGGCGTCGGAGGGCCTGCCGTCACGGCAGGTGAATCGTGTAAGGGATCTTGAGTTCGTCGAGCAGGTCGAGAAGCGCCTCGGATGCACCGACCTGGTTGGTCGTGTCGCTGGGGAAGAAGTGCCAGTGCGCGCTCTTGATGCACGCCTTCTCTTTTACGCAATTCTGTTTCATGAGGTGGGCGTCGGATTGGATTTGCCGCCTTATCGACTCCGTGAGATTCGTGTATCCGACCTTGGATTCGTGAGCGACGTTCTTCGAAACCACGTCGAATCGGCGCGAAGTCGCATTGCAGACGTCAACGCAACCCTTGGTCGACATGGATACTTGAGACTTGACTTTGCCCTTCTCGCTCAGAATCTTTGTCAGGTACTTCTCCCCGGCGTAGCCGTCGGACATGAACTTGGCGGGTGCGCCGGGGACGTGGCCCTTGCGTGCGATCTGCTTCGCGATTCGCTCCATATACAAGTGCCCGTTCTCGTTGAGCTTCACCAGGCCTTTCTCGGTCGCGCCGGCTGCGTTCAGATCCTTCCAGCCAGGGAGGCGCTCGAGTACGGCTACTTTGGTCTTGTCCGGAAGCCACTTGATCGCGACAACCGCAGCCGCGACGGCGGCGGCGAGCTCGGGGTGCTTCGCCACGAAGGCTGCCACCTTCTTCGGTATCGAAGCGGCATCGCCGCCATACGGAACGAGCCCTGTTGCGCTGAAGCCTGCTCCGACCCAATCGGAGTGAATCATCGCTCCAACTGTGTCTCGCAGGTCTGCAACCCCGCCGACGATCCATCCGATGCCGGGAATGAAACTGGAACCGCCTGCGGCGATGTTCCCCATGAGCCAGGCGAGGGAGTCCCCTGGGGCGAGTTCGCCGGCGAAGGCGCCCTTGGCGAAATCCAAGGCATAATCCCATTTGTCTACCGCGACGTCTTCGAACAGAGGGTCGAAGCCGAGGTCATCGCGATGTTCGACTTCGTAGCGATCATCGAAACCATCCCCATCGGTGTCCACCGATTGCGGGTCCGTGCCGGAGATGTTGACCTCGTAGTCATCGTCGAGTCCGTCTCCGTCGGTATCCTGGCTGAAGGCGTCGAGCTCGTAGTCGGCCTCTCCCGCGTCATCCAAACCGTCGTCATCGGTATCGATCTGCTTCGGGTCCGAAATACCCCGGTATCTGAGGACTGAGGCTTCATCTTCTACTGAGCTGCCTGCTTCCTCGCCATCCGTGAGCCCATCGCCATCGGTATCCGGGTTCATCGGCTCGGTGAAGTACTCGCCACCGCGGACTGTGGTCCATCCGTGGACTTCTGACTTGTCGTCGAGCCCATCACCGTCGGAATCGACCTCGGTGGGGTCCGAGATGCCTGCGTACAGGACTGGGGACTCAGTGCCCGAGATTAAGGATCCCGCTTCCTCCCCGTCGTTCAGACCGTCTCCATCGGTGTCGGCTGAGGTCGGTGAAGTTCGATAGACGGTTCCGTCTTGTGTTTGCCATCCATCGATCTCCAATACGTCTGGAATTCCATCTCCATCGGTATCGGCATCGATATCGGACTGAGAAGCTCCATCCTTGGTGGGCGCGTCAGCCCCTAGTCGGGGAATGACGGCCGTACTGATGATGATTGCGGCCACAGCAAGCAGAGCGAGCCCGAGTATCCAATGAGAACGGCGAACGCGTGTAAAGACCGATCTCGGATCTGCCGATGCGCGCTCACCTGTCGGACCGAGCGATGCTGTCTGATCATTCTGTCTTTTGTGCTCGCTTGAGCTTGGCTCACCTTCCACGATGCATCTCCGATCCCCCAACGGCTGCAAGACGATGAAAAGCCGTCATGTCCAGGCAAGATCTGAGCGGAAGGCCACTTCGATCCTGCCTTGAGCAGCCACTCTAGCTCAGCGCTCGGTTCGTCGATGCAGAGCCCAGAGTCAGGATCTGGTCAAAATTCAGGAGACCTGAATCTCCGCCCGCAGTGTGATCCTCCTCCAGAATGAGTGCAACGCACTCTATGTCGAACGAGGAAGCAGAAGATGATCGCAATAGGACTCACTCTCACCGGCTTGGCCGCACTCATCCACGTCGGCATCTTTTTCATGGAGTCACTCGCCTGGGAGTCTCCGCGCGTGCGGCGCATCTTCGGCACGAGCGAGGAGAGCGCTCGAGCGACCAAACTGCTGGCCTTCAACCAGGGGTTCTACAACCTGTTCCTGGCGGTCGCCGTGGTGGTCGGCATCGTGCTCTCGATAATCGGCCACCAGGCGGTCGGAGCCACGCTGGTGTTCGTCGGCGCCGGCTCGATGGTGGCCGCGGCGCTCGTGCTGCTCTGCTCGAGCAAAGGCGCCGGAATCGCCGCTCTCGTTCAGGGATTGCTCCCCGCGTTCGGCATCATCGCTCTGGCGATCGGGGTCGGGCAGTAGCAATGTCGGGGGCGACCGATACGGTCAGAACGACACCAGAACGGTGAGAGGAGGAATGCATGGTTCACATCATCTTCCTGCTCGTGTGTCCGCCGGTTGTCGTTGTCAGCATCATCTGGTGGTTCGCGTCACTGGTGAAACGCGCAGCAGAAGCGCAGGCGAAGGATCGAGCTCAGGCGATGGCTCGTGAGGTGAGCGCCCGGACGGCACCGCAGGCGCCGCCTGAACAACGACCGAGAGAGCCCTCACTCGACCCGAACCTCGAGGGTTGCATCAACCAGCGCCATCACTGAGTCCCGAAGCCCGGCGGCGATGTACCCGCGCCTGCTCAACTCCGGGAAGTCGACATCGACGTCGAGCGCGAGTTGATGTAATTCGTAAAGAGCCAGAGCGCGGCGGAGCAGTCCTCCCGGAACGCCGTTAGGCGCTGATCGCCTCCGCGACCGGCGTATCGCCGTCGTTGAACCTGATGGTGCGGCGGATCGTGGACGTATCCGCAAGCGTCGCAGCGATCACCTGCGCGACATTCTCGCGAGAGACCCGACCCGACTCCGTCTCCCCGGTGTCGATCCTGCCGCTGCCGGAGTCGAAGGTGAGCGTGCTCGGTCCGAGGATCGTCCATTCCAGGCTGCTGTCGCGCAGGTGGGCATCCGCAGCGGACTTCGCCTCCGCATAGGCGTAGAAGGAGTTACTCGGGTCGATGCCGTGATCCGGCGATGCGTTGAAGTACGACACCATGACGTACCGGCGCACACCCGCGCGCTCAGCCGCCTCCATCGTGCGGATCGCCGCATCCCGATCGACCGCGAGCGTGCGTGTAGGATCGCCGCCGCCCGCGCCGGCCGACCAGACGACTGCATCGTGCCCGGAGATCAGTCCGGCCAGCGCATCGACATCGAGCGTCTCGATATCGGCGACGAGCGGCTCGGCCCCGGTCTCCCGCACCTCAGCCACGTGCTCCGGATTCCTGATCACGGCGGTGACGGTGTTCCCGCCCTTCACCAGCAGAGGCTCCGCATGCAGCGCCACACGACCATGTCCACCGAACAAGATGATCTTCGCCATGGTGCCACCCTAGCTCCCGAGCCCGTGGACCCTGCCAGCTATCATGAGACCAGTCGGCATCGACGGCGAAGCCGACCCGTCGAGAGGAGCCCGCCATGGTCCCCGAGATCAACTACTGGGCAGTGATCGTCGCAACCGTCTCCACGATGGTGGTCGGATCGCTCTGGTACACGCCGAAGGTGTTCGGCGATAAATGGGCACGGCTCGCGAAGGTCGAGTTGAGCGGCGACGCGCGGTCGGCGATCGGCCCCATCGTCACCACCGTGATCGTCAGCTTCATCACCGTCTGGGTCTTCGCCGGCGCGATCTGGATCGCGTTCGAGTTCTACGGCGGATCTTTCCTCGTTTCCGCGCTGCTGACCGGCGTGGTGCTCTGGGCCGGCTTCACCGCCGCACGCTTTATCACGCACGACGCGTTCGAAGGCCGCCCCTCCGGGCTCACCATCATGAACATCGCGCACGAACTCGTGACGGTCCTCGTGATGGCGCTGATCCTCGGACTCTGGCCGCCGGCCGGCCTGTGAGGGGTCCCAGTTAAGAAGTCCGGTGCGAGAGGCCCCGCGTGAGTGCCATGTAGCCCCGCCGTCCGGTAATTCGGGAGGGCAGACCGACCCGTCTCCGCCCAACCCGCCCCGGCCCGCACCTCACCGTGGCGTCGCGAGCCCCCACGTGTCGGCGGGGCGGGTCACCGCCTCGTCCCAGGCGTCGACCTGCCAGGTGAAGCGGGCGACCGCGCACGTCGGCATGTGCGTGATGCCGCCATCCGAGAGCGTCGAGGCGAGATCCGAGATCCCCGGATCGTGGGCGACGACCATCACGGTCCCGGCATCCGACCCGGCCGCCGCAGTCAGCAGCTTCGCGGCCGAAGCCAGGTACAGCTCCTCGTCGAGCTCGACCTCCACGCCGAGCGCCGCGCCGAACACCGCCGCCGTGGACCGTGCCCGCACCGCCGTGCTCGAGAGGATGCGCTGCACCTCGACGCCGGTCGCCGCGAGCCGATCCGCCATCGCCGGAGCATCGCGCAGGCCGCGCGCATTCAGCGGCCGATCATGGTCGGGAAGCTCCGGATCACCCCAATCCGACTTCGCATGCCGCGTCAGGATGAGTTCTCGCACGTCGCACCCCCGACCGAATTCACTCACGACTTCCAGATACCGGGCGTACCGTGGAAGTGCCCCTACCTAGGAGGTGCATCATGACACGCAAACATGTGGAAAGGCAGAGCGAGGCCCGCAGTCACATCGTGGACGAACCGCACCCCGCCACCCGCTACGAAGCGGGCAACGGGCAAGGCACGACCCGCGCATGGGCCCACGAGGGCAAGACGCAGGATCACCCGATCCTCGACGGCTCCACACAGTCGGCCGAAGCCGAACGCGACGTCGACAACCCGTGGCGCGGGATCGACGACCCGTCGCTCCACCGGCACCCGGAGCACATCCCCGAATCGGCGCGGCACCACCTGCACGACACCGCTTGACCGGGCGGCGCCGCCGCCGGAACGGCCCGCGAAAGGCTTGAGGGCCCGCACGGAGGTGGCGCCGAAAACCTCCGAGCGCTTGTCGTGGACGGTCGGACATCAATAGGCTGCAGTCAGGGTCAAACTGAGGGGGGAGACTGCATGACGGAGACCGCAGCCCGTGTGCTCGTCGTCGACGACGATCCGGACGTCGCATTGCTCGTCGCGACCGTGCTCGAACGCCGGGCGGGCTGCATCGTCGACATCGCCGCAGACGGACCCTCCGCGATCGAGCGGGCGTGCGCCCAGCAGCCCGACCTCGTCGTGACCGACATCGAGATGCCGGGGCTGAACGGCCTCGACCTTGTGAAGGAGCTGCGCCGGCGCATGCCGTGCGTATCGGTCGTCGTCATGACCGCGCACGTCTCCGTCGACTACGCGGTCTCCGCGCTGCGCGTGCAGGCCGACGAGTTCCTCACGAAGCCCATCGACAACGCGCACCTCATCGAGACCGTGCAGCGTCTGGTCGCCGAGAAGCGGCGGCGCGACCGTCAGCGAGCGCCGAAGCGGGTCCTCGCGGTCGGCGCGCACCCCGACGACGTCGAGATCGGCGTCGGCGGGACCCTGGCAGCGCACGCGCACGCCGACGACGAGATCACGATCCTCACCCTCTCGCGCGGGGCGCGCGGCGGCGACGCCGACAGCCGGCAGCACGAGTCGCTGGCCGCGGCCGAGATGCTCGGCGCCCGGCTCTTCCTGAAGGACCTGATCGATACCGAGATCCCGAACGGTGGGCCGAGCGTCCGCCTGATCGAGGAGGTCGTCGCCGAGGTGCGGCCCACGATCGTGTACACGCACTCGTCGCACGACCGTCACCAGGACCACCGCGCGGTCAGCGAGGCGACGATCGCCGCGACGCGCAGGATCGGCACGGTGGCCTGCTACCAGAGCCCCTCCGCCACGATCGAATACCGGCCGACCCGCTTCACGCGCATCGAGCGGTTCCTGGAGCGCAAACTCGAACTGCTCGAGTGCTTCGGCACCCAGACCGCCAGCCGCGACTACCTTGACCCGGAGTTCGTGACCGCGACCGCTCGCTACTGGAGCCGCTTCGGCGGGGGGACCGCGGTCGAGCCGCTCGAGATGGTGCGCGAGAGCGAGGACATCGTGAGTAGCTACGAACACCTGAGGGTCGAGAGTTGATGCCGGCACGGGTGCTGGTGACGGGTGCGGGCGGCCCCGCGGGCGTGGCGGTGATCCGCTCGCTGCTGCGCCGGGACGACCTGACGGTCTTCGCCGCGGACATGGAAGGCTGGGCGAGCGGACTCTACCTGGTGGGCGCGGACCGCCGCCGCCTCGTGCCGCCGGGCGCCGACGAGGGCTTCGTGCCGGCGCTCCGCCGCATGATCGACGAGGATCGGATCGACCTGGTGGTCTCGACCGTCGACGTGGAACTGCTCGCACTGGCGGTCCGGCGGGGACGGCTGCGGATCCGGTCGGGGCGGCGTCTGCCGGTTCCCGGTGCTCGGCG
>NZ_JBHSRW010000118.1:0-6740 GCF_042659205.1 Leucobacter soli | reverse complement strand
CGGGCGGAGTCGCGACCGCGGCCGTCCTGACCGGCACCGTGGCCGCTGCTGCGGCCGTGGCCGGAGTCATCGCTCTCGTCGTCTCGAACCTGGTGGCCCCGGACCCCGCGATCGGTTCCCCGGCCGCGGCTGCGGACGAGCGCCTCGTCGCCTCGGATGAACCGATCGACGACCTCGACATCGAGACCGCGATGCTGCGGACCCATCGGACGGCGACGGACCCGGAGCCCGCCGCCGACTCCGAGGACGATCCAGACGATGACGAGGGCGCCGCAGGCCATCGCGAGCGCCGCGACGACAACGGCACGGACGACGACGACGACGACAACGACAACAACGGAGACAACGGCGACAACGGCGACGGCGGAGAGGACGACGGCGACGACGATTCGAACGGCGGCCCGAGCGAGCCGGAGCCGCCCGTCGACGAAGCAGATCCGTCGCTGACCCCGGGGTACGTCTGCTCGTTCGCGGGCGAGAGCTCCATCCTGCTCGGCGAGGCGAACGAGTACGGTCTGATCCGCCTCCGCGCGACCGCGCCGAACGGCGCGCCCGTGGAACTGTTCCATCCGCTCTACGATCCGGCGCTCGAGGGCGTCGAGCCCGGCAATGTCTTCTCCGACGGCGTCTTCGCCGATCCGTACGGCAACTCGTTCGACTTCGGCTTCTTCACCGGCACCGACCCCGTGCCGAGCCCCGGCTGGTGGGGGTTCAGCCCCGACCTTCTCCCGCAGTGGGCGATCGAGTTTCCCGGGCTCGCCGTCGGCGACACGTTCATCGAGATCCGGCTGGTGACTCCCGACGGCCGTCAGTCGCCGTGGACCGGGATCGACCCGGATAGCGCCTGCGGCGGCACGACCGGCTGACGGTCAGGCGGTCGCCTCGGGCGCGCCCAGCGTGCGATCCTGACCCGTGGCGATCCAGGCGGCGGTCAGCAGCAGCGAACGGCAGACCAGGTTGAACCAGATCAGCAGACCCACGATGACCGCGAACGAGGCGAGCAGCGGGTTGCTCGAGGCACCGCCGAGGAGTGCCGCACCGAGGATCTTCAGCCCGAAGAGCGCGGCACCGCCGAGCACGCATCCGCGCAGCAGCGCCCAGACGGGAATGCGGATCTCGGCGAGGAGCCAGTGGATCGCGAACAGGATGAGCACGTCGAAGAGGAACAGCGCCGAATAGCGCAGCGTGACGCCGAGGCCGCTGAGCAGCCAGTTGTCGGGGCCGACGCCCAGCCAGTCGAACAGGAGCTCGGTGATGTTGGTGCTGAGCACGGTGAGCGCCGCGGAGACGACCAGCGCGGCCAGGAAGATCAGCGCCAGCAGCAGGTCGCGGAGTTTCAGCAGCACTGCGTTGCGATACTGTTTCACCTCGAGGCCGAAGATGATGCGGATCGCCCGCCGCGTACCGGTGAACCAGGTGATCGTGACCCAGAGCAGCGAGACCGCGGCGACCGCACTCGTCCAGTCGAGACTGCGATGCCCGAGGAGCGTAGCGACCGAGACCACTCCGTCGTCGCCGAGCAGCCCGGGTACGATCCGGTTGATCTGCTCGACCAGGCTTTCGAGCAGCTCGTCGTTCCCGCGCAGCCAGGTCCCGAAGACCCCGAAGCCCACCCAGAGCGCCGCGAACACGGCGAACACCGCCTGGTAGCTCATTCCGGCGGAGAGGACGCTGCCGCCGACATCGGTGAGGTGCGACCAGGCGCGCCAGGGCCGCAATCGCTGCAGACGCTGCCACAAGGATCGCGCCTCCCCGAGAAGCTCGGGGAGGCGCCGGTCCGTCATGCTGACGAGTCTAGAGTGCGGGAGACCGCTTCGCCGTCAGTTCGTCCGGCCGGTGCGGATCGCGGCCTTCACCTCGGCGATGGCCTGGGTGACCTGGATGCCGCGCGGGCAGGCGTCGGTGCAGTTGAAGGTGGTGCGGCAGCGCCACACGCCCTCCGTGTCGTTCAGGATGTCGAGGCGCACCTGCGCGTTGTCGTCGCGCGAGTCGAAGATGAAGCGGTGCGCGTTGACGATCGCCGCGGGGCCGAAGTACTGGCCGTCGGTCCAGAAGACGGGACACGAGGTGGTGCACGCCGCGCACAGGATGCACTTGGTGGTGTCGTCGAAGCGCTCGCGATCCTCGGCCGACTGCAGGCGCTCCTTGCCGGGTGCCGGCGGCGCCGATTCCGCCATAAGGAACGGATTGACGGCACGGTACGCCGCGAAGAACGGCTCCATGTCGACGATCAGATCCTTCTCGAGCGGCAGACCCTTGATCGCCTCGACGTAGATCGGCTTCGAGATGTCGAGGTCCTTGATCAGCGTCTTGCAGGCGAGCCGGTTCTTGCCGTTGATCCGCATCGCGTCCGATCCGCAGATGCCGTGCGCGCACGAGCGGCGGAAGGACAGCGTCCCGTCCTGATCCCACTTGATGCGGTGCAGCGCATCGAGGACGCGGTCGGTCGGGTACATCGCGACGTCGAAGTCCTCCCAGTACGCCTCTCGGCCCGTCTCGGGGTCGTAGCGGCGGACCAGCAGGGTGACGTTGAAGGGCTGGAGACCCGCCTCCTCGGCAGGCGTGCCGGGGCCTTCGGAGGTGACGGTGTCCGTGGTAGCGGTGCTCATCGCCTAGTACTTCCTCTCCAGCGGCGGGTATCGCAACTCGCCCTGCTCGTTCTTCGTCATGACGACGGGCTTCCAGTCGAGCCTGATGTGATCTTCGGGATCCGCCGAATGGGGGTCCCCGCTCAGGTACGCCATGGTGTGCTTCATGTAGTTCTCGTCGTCCCGGTTCGGGAAGTCGTCGCGCATGTGCCCGCCGCGGCTCTCCTTGCGGTTGCGCGCGGCGAAGACGAGCACCTCGGCGAGGTCGAGCAGGAAGCCCAGCTCGATGGCCTCGAGCAGGTCGGTGTTGAAGCGCTTGCCGCGATCCTGAACTCCGACGTCCTGGTAGCGCACGCGCAGATCGTGGATCACCCCGAGCACCTCGGTCAGCGACTCCTCGGTGCGGAACACCTGGGCGCCTCGGTCCATCGCGTCCTGCAGCTCCTTGCGGATGTCGGCCACGCGCTCGGTGCCGGTGCCGGTGCGGAAGCGCTCGACGAGCTCGCGGATCTCCTTCGCCGGGTCGGCGGGCAGGTCGACGAACGAGGCGTCCTTGGCGTAGTCGGCGGCGTTGTTGCCCGAGCGCTTGCCGAAGACGTTGATGTCGAGCAGCGAGTTCGTGCCGAGGCGGTTGGAGCCGTGCACCGACACGCAGGCGCACTCGCCCGCGGCGTAGAGGCCGGGGACCACCGTCTCGTTGTCCATCAGCACTTCGGCGTCGTTGTTCGTCGGGATACCGCCCATCGCGTAGTGCGCGGTCGGGAACACCGGCACGGGCTCGGTGACCGGGTCTACGCCCAGGTAGGTGCGGGCGAACTCGGTGATGTCGGGGAGCTTCGTCTCGAGCACCTCGGCGCCCAGGTGGGTGCAGTCGAGGTAGACGTAGTCCTTGTGCGGGCCGGCGCCGCGGCCGTCGAGCACCTCCTGCACCATGCAACGGGCGACGATGTCGCGCGGCGCCAGGTCCTTGATCGTGGGCGCGTACCGCTCCATGAAGCGCTCGCCGCTGGCGTTGCGCAGGATCGCTCCCTCGCCGCGCGCGCCCTCGGTCAGCAGGATGCCGAGCCCCGCGAGACCGGTCGGATGGAACTGGTAGAACTCCATGTCCTCAAGCGGCAGTCCCTTGCGCCACACGATGCCGACGCCGTCCCCGGTCAGCGTGTGCGCGTTCGAGGTGGTCTTGAAGATCTTGCCGAAACCGCCGGTCGCGAAGACGATCGACTTGGCCTGGAAGACGTGCAGCTCCCCGGTCGCGAGATCGTAGGCCACGACCCCGGCGGGCTTGCGGTCCTTGCCCTCGCCGGTCATCACGAGATCGAGCACGTAGTACTCGTTGAAGAAGTTCACGCCCAGCTTGACGCAGTTCTGGAACAGCGTCTGCAGGATCATGTGCCCCGTGCGGTCGGCCGCGTAGCACGCCCGGCGCACCGGTGCCTTGCCGTGGTCGCGCGTGTGACCGCCGAAGCGGCGCTGGTCGATCTTGCCCTCGGGCGTCCGGTTAAACGGCAGACCCATGTTCTCGAGGTCGATGACCGCGTCGATGGCCTCCTTCGCGAGGATCTCGGCGGCATCCTGGTCGACGAGGTAGTCGCCGCCCTTGACCGTGTCGAAGGTGTGCCATTCCCAGTTGTCGTCCTCGACATTCGCGAGTGCCGCGGCCATGCCGCCCTGCGCCGCGCCCGTGTGCGAGCGGGTGGGGTAGAGCTTGGTGATGACCGCCGTCTTGGCCTTCGGACCCGCCTCGATGGCGGCGCGCATGCCCGCGCCGCCGGCGCCGACTATCACGACGTCGAACTGGTGGTAGGTCACGCCGTCCTTGACGGTGACTTCCTCGCCCTCATGGGTGTTGATGGTCACGAGACTGATTCTCCGTTCGAGCTTAGGACGCCGTGCAGAACGAGGCGAGGAGGTCGGGATCGGCTCCCGCGGGGCAGGGATCGAAGGTGAAGACCACGAGCGTGCCGAGCAGGATCAGCAGGGCGGCGGCGAGGAAGAGCGCGACCTTGAGGCCCTTCGCCACACCGGGTCGGTCGACGTAGTCGTTCACGATCGTCCGCATGCCGTTGGCGCCGTGGATGAGCGCGAGCCAGAGCAGCAGGACGTCCCAGACCTTCCAGAACGGGTTGGCGAGCTTGCCGCCCACGAAGCCGAAGTCGATCGCCGAGATGCCGTCGCCGACCATCAGGTTCGAGAAGAGGTGGCCGAAGATCAGCACGACCAGCAGCACGCCGGAGACGCGCATGTAGACCCAGCCCCACTTCTCCCAGTTGGTGCGCTTCTTGGCCGGAGCCTGAGTGCGGGGAGCCTCTATCGTCGTCATCGTCCGCTCCCCCTCAGTGCCCGAACACGTTCATCAGGTGACGCGGGGTGAAGCCCAGCATCACGACCACCCAGAGCGCGATGACGATCCAGAACATCGCTCGCTGGTACTTGGTGCCCTTGCTCCAGTAATCGACCAGGATCAGTCGCAGACCGTTGAGCGCGTGGAAGGCGATGGCGCCGACGAGCACGGTCTCGCCGAGGCCCATGATCGGGTTCTTGTAGGTGCCCATGACGGCGTTGTACGCCTCGGGGCTGACCCGGATCATCGCCGTGTCGAGCACGTGGACGAGCAGGAAGAAGAAGATCGCCACGCCGGTGATGCGGTGCAGGACCCACGACCACATGCCCTCGTTGCCGCGGTAGAGCGTGCCGCCGGGGCCGCTCTTCTTCTTCGCGGCCGGGGGCACGGCCTCGGCTGTTTGTGCTGACACGGGCACACCCTCCTAGAGTCGGCATCGCCGGGATTCGCCGGCCTTCGCTGCGACGGGCGGTACACGGCTTGGCTGTGAACACGCCCACAGCCATTATGGCACCAATCCACCGGCCTCTTGACCGGCGTACATCTGATGAATGGGCGGTTCCGCCGTGCCGCGGAAGCGGTGTCCCACCGATCCCGACGACCCGTCCGGTCCCCCGCCGGTTAGGGTGGAGGCCATGACGGAAATCGCGGCGATCGACCGCTTCACCTGCGTGATCCCGGCCGGCGGCGTCGGCTCGCGCCTCTGGCCTCTCTCCCGGGCCGCGGCGCCCAAGTTCCTGCTCGACCTCACGGGCGGCGGAGACTCCCTCCTGCGCGCCACCTGGAACCGGCTCATGCCGATCGCACCGCCCGAGCGGATCATGGTCGTGACCGGCAACGCCCACCGGGAGTCCGTGGTCGAGCAGCTGCCCGGCCTCCTCCCCGAGAACCTGGTGACCGAGAGCGAGCCGAAGGACTCCTCCGCCGCCATCGGCCTGGCTGCGGCGATCCTCGAGCAGCGCGACCCCGAGGCCATCCTCGGCTCCTTCGCCGCCGATCACGTGATCCGCGGGAACGTGCTCTTCCAGCGCGCCGTGAAGACGGCGGTGCAGGCGGCCGATCAGGGATACATCGCGACGATCGGGATCCACCCCACCCACCCGGCGACCGGCTTCGGCTACATCAAGTGCGGCACCGGGCGCACCGACCTCGCCCCGTTCGACGTCTACGACGTCGAGAAGTTCGTGGAGAAGCCCGACGAGGCGACCGCGGGCGCCTACCTGCAGCAGGGCGGGCACCTCTGGAACGCCGGCATGTTCATCGCGCGGGCGAGCGTGCTGCTCGACCAGATGGCCCTCGCAGAACCCGGGCTCGTCGCCGCCCTTCGCGAGATCGCCTCGGTCTGGGGCACGAAGAAGGCCGCCGTCGCGCGCGAGCGCCTCTGGTCGGGCCTGCCGAAGATCGCGGTCGACTACAGCGTCGCCGAGCCCGCCGCCGCATCCGGCAAGATGGTCTGCGTCGCCGCGCACTTCGACTGGGACGACGTGGGCGACTTCGCCTCGATCGCCGACCTGCTGACCCGGGGCCGCAAGGGAGACCTCGCCGTGCTCGGCGACGGCGCCCAGGTGCTCTCGGACGCCTCGAGCGGCATCGTCGTCTCCGAGAGCGACCGGCTGGTGGCGCTCGTCGGGATGACCGACGTCGTCGTCGTGGACACGGCGGACGTGCTGCTCGTCACGTCGAAGGCGCACGCCCAGGACGTGAAGGCGCTCGTGAACCGGATGAAGGTCAGCGGGGGCGGGCACCTGCTCTGACGCCGCCGCTCGGCGCTCCCGGCGGACCGCGGCCTACCCGTCGGCCGCCCGCAGGCC
>NZ_JBHSRW010000117.1:0-6770 GCF_042659205.1 Leucobacter soli | reverse complement strand
GAGCCGGCTCGGCGTGCAGGCCTTCGTGCCGGGCGCCGCGGGCAAGGCCGTGCGGCCCGAGATCGCCGTGAACCTCGCCGCCGTCAACAAGCGCCTGCTCGCGATGGCGGGGGCGCAGTCCCTCGACATGCGCGAGAGCCTCGAGGAGGCCGGGGTGCGCATCGTGCAGGGATCC
Organism: Leucobacter soli; assembly: GCF_042659205.1. Classification (NCBI taxonomy): domain Bacteria; kingdom Bacillati; phylum Actinomycetota; class Actinomycetes; order Micrococcales; family Microbacteriaceae; genus Leucobacter; species Leucobacter soli. The sequence goes on along the minus strand of NZ_JBHSRW010000117.1, from coordinate 6,595 downwards.
GGCCGGCTCGACGGCCCGAACGCGGTGATCGTCTCGACCTCCGAGGGCGGCGGCACCGACTTCGACCGCATCGAGGCCGACACGATCGTGGTCGCCGTCGGCGCGAGCCCGCGCGAGCTCGACAGCGCGAAGCCCGACGGCGAGCGCATCCTGACCTGGAAGCAGCTCTACGACCTCAGCGACGTGCCCGAGCACCTCATCGTCGTCGGCTCCGGCGTCACCGGCGCCGAGTTCGCGAACGCCTACGCCACGCTCGGCTCGAAGGTGACCCTCGTCTCGAGCCGCGAGCAGGTGCTGCCGGGGGAGGATCCCGACGCCGCAGCCGTGATCGAGCACGAGTTCAAGCGGATCGGCATGAAGGTGATGTCGAAGTCCCGCGCCGAGTCGGTCGAGCGCACCGAGACGGGCGTGAGGGTCGCGCTCGCCGACGGGCGCACCGTCGAGGGCTCCCACTGCCTCATGGCGGTGGGCTCGATCCCGAACACCGCGGGTCTCGGGCTCGAGGAGGCCGGCATCGAGCTGAACGAGAGCGGTCACATCCGCGTGAACAAGGTGGCGCGCACCTCGGTGCCCTCGATCTACGCCGCGGGCGACTGCACCGATTTCTTCCCGCTCGCCTCCGTCGCGTCGATGCAGGGCCGCACCGCCATCATGCACGCGCTCGGCGACTTCGTGCGCCCGATCGACCTGCGGAACGTGGCTGCGAACGTCTTCACGCACCCCGAGATCGCGACGGTCGGCTGGAACGAGCGCACTCTCGCCGAGGCGAGCGACGTGGCCAAGGCCGTTACCCACACGATCCCGCTGAGCACGAACCCGCGCGCCAAGATGGTCGGCATCACGGACGGCTTCGTGAAGCTCTTCGCCTGGCAGGCCTCCCGCACGGTGATCGGCGGCGTGATCGTCGCGGATCGGGCGAGCGAACTGATCTTCCCGCTGGCGCTCGCGGTCGAGCACCGTCTCACCGTCGACCAGGTCGCCTCGGCGTTCACGGTCTATCCCTCGCTCACCGGCGCCATCACGGATGCCGCCCGCGCGATGCACCAGAGCGCGCAGTGAGCGCCACGGGGGCCCGTGCGGCCGGAGGAGCTCTCTCGCGCCGATCGGTGCTGCTCGGCGCCGCCGGAACCGGAGTCGCCGGGGCGCTGACGGCCGGGCTCGCGGGGTGCGCGGCCGCCAAGCCGGATCCGGTGCCGTCGGACACCGGCGTCGAGCCCGCGGTGACGGTGCAGGCCATCGACAACCGCTACGAGCCAGCCGAGGTCGAGATCGCCGAGGGCCAGGCGGTGCGGTGGGTGTTCGCCGGCACCAACAAGCACGACGTCGTGGCCGAGGACGGCAGCTTCGTCAGCGAACTCATCGCCGAGGGGGAGTACGTCCACGTCTTCGAGACGGCAGGGGAGTTCCCCTACGACTGCTCGATCCATCCCGAGATGACCGGGCGGGTCGTCGTCCGGTAGCGCTCGTCGGCGGATGTCGGCGCTTCTCGCGCGGGACGACGTCCACTGACGAGTCGGAGAGGCCGGCGGGCCCGGATCAGCCGCCGGGAGCCGCGAGGCGCACGGACTCGAGCTGTTCGGCGCGTGTCGGCGCCGGGTGCACGGTGACCAGCTCATCGGCATCGGCGAACCTCGCGAAGGCGGCCAGTTCCTCGCGGACGCGCTCGGGACCGCCGACGGCGGTGTGCCGCATCATGCCGCGGATCTCCTGGGCTGCGGGCGAGTCGAAGACCGCGGCCGCCTGCTCCTCGGTGAGCGGGGTCTCCCGCCCGCGCGAGAGGAATCCGCGGACCCGTGCGAGCTCGGCGCGGGAGAAGAGCGCCTCGGCCGCCTCGTCGCTCGCGGCAGCGACCACGTTGATCCCCGCGCTCACCCAGGGCTCGGGATGGGCTTCGCTCGGCGCGTAGTTGTCGCGGTAATGCCGAACGGCCGCCTGGAGCGCCTGCGGGGCGAAGTGCGACGCGAACGAGTACGGCAGGCCGAGCTGCGCGGCGAGATTCGCGCCGAAGAGGCTCGAGCCGAGGATGGTGAGCGGCACGCGGGTGCCGCGCCCCGGATAGGCGTTCACCGCGTTCCGCGGCAACTCGTCCGAGAGGTACCGCTGCAGCTCGAGCACGTCGCTCGGGAAGCCCTCGGCGTCGGCATGCGTGCGGCGCAGCGCGCGGAAGGTCAGGCCGTCGGTGCCGGGTGCGCGGCCGAGTCCCAGGTGGATGCGGCCGGGATGCAGCTCGGCCAGGGTGCCGAACTGTTCGGCGATCACGAGCGGTGAATGGTTCGGCAGCATGACGCCGCCGGATCCCAGTCCGATCCGCTCGGTGTGCGCTGCGATGTGCGCGATGAGCACGGCTGGCGCGCTCGAGGCGATCGTCGGCATGTTGTGGTGCTCGGCGTACCAGACTCGGGTGTACCCGCCCGCCTCCGCCGTGCGGGCGAGGTCGACCGAGTGCGCGAGAGCCGGACCGATCTCGCCCTCCAGCTCCACACCGGCGAGATCGAGAAGGGAGAGGGGGACGAGGCTCATACTGAGGTCCAACCGTCGCCGGGTGAACGCTATTCCCGAGGCTCCGATCCGATGGGGGATCGGCCACCCTGAACCGGCCCGGAGCCGGCTCCCGGCCTGGTAGGGTCGAGGGAGAGACCCGTCGCGCCCGCGCGCCGTTTACGCCCCAGAGAGGATCCCGATGGACACCCAGCAGAGCGAGTCGAACACCGAGCTCTTCGAGCCCGGATCCGCACCGGCAGCGGGCGGCGCACTCATCGGCCAGTTCCTGATCTCGATCATCCTGGTCTTCGGTGGCTTCTACCTGATGGCCGTCGCACCGTCGTACCTCGACGGAGACGGTCACATCGGCTTCTGGATCTTCGCCGCAGCGCTCGCCGCCTGCTCGCTCGGCTTCTGGACGGCCTTCCGCGGCACGAGGCAGTAGCCTCCGCTTCGAAGCCTTCGAGCCCGGTGCCTCTCGGCATCGGGCTCGACTCGTTCGTGGTGGTTCCCGGTCAGGGGTCGGCGCTACGCGGCGTCGACCGTCTCCTCGGCGTCGGCGACCACGCTCAGGAGGATGTGCCCGCTCGGCACGGTCTGACCGACCGGCGCATCGACGCCGGCGATGACGCCGTCGTGCGGCGCGTAGATCGACTGCTCCATCTTCATCGCCTCGAGCACGACGACGAGTGCGCCGGACTCGACGCGCTGGCCCTCTTCGACTGCGACCTTCACGACGGTCGCCTGCATGGGCGCAGCCACGGCGTCGCCCGATTCGCCCGACACGGACGAGTTCGTCGCCCGTCGCGGCGCCGGGCCGCGCGTCACGTCCGCGTCGGCGAGGGGCAGCAGGGTGACGGGCATGGTGACCTCGACACGGCGGCCCTCGACCTCTACGACCACGGACCGGCGCTTCGACGGGTGCGCGACCGCGGGGACCTCGCCCTCCCACGGTTCGATGTCGTTCTCGAACTCGTTCTCGATCCACAGCGTGTAGACGCCGAAGCGCCCGTCGGGAGCCGTGAACGCCGGGTCCCGCACGATCTTGCGGTGGAACGGGAGGACGGTTGGCAGCCCCTGCACCTCGAACTCGTCGAGGGCGCGACGGGCCCGATCCAGCGCTTCCTCACGGGTGGCGCCCGTGACGATCAGCTTGCCGAGCATCGAGTCGAAGGCGCCCGAGATGACGTCTCCGGTGGTCACGCCGGTGTCGACCCGGACGCCGGGGCCGGAGGCCGGCTTGAACAGGTTGACCGGTCCTGGGGCGGGCAGGAAGCCGTTACCGGGATCCTCGCCGTTCAGACGGAACTCGAAGGAGTGGCCGTGCGCTACGGGGTCGCCGTAGTCGAGCGCACCGCCCTCGGCGATGCGGAACTGCTCGCGCACCAGGTCGATGCCCGTGATCTCCTCGGAAACCGGATGCTCGACCTGCAGGCGGGTGTTCACCTCGAGGAACGAGACGGTGCCGTCCTTCGCCACCAGGAACTCGCAGGTTCCGGCGCCGACATAGCCGACCTCGCGCAGGATCGCCTTCGACGCGGAATAGAGCTTCTCGTTCTGCTCGTCGCTGAGGAACGGGGCCGGAGCCTCCTCCACCAGCTTCTGGTGGCGGCGTTGCAGCGAGCAGTCGCGGGTCGACACGATGACGACGTTGCCGTGGCTGTCGGCGAGGCACTGGGTCTCGACGTGGCGCGGCTTCTCGAGGTACTTCTCGACGAAGCACTCGCCTCGGCCGAAGGCCGCGACCGCCTCCCGCGTGGCGGACTCGAAGAGCTCCGCGACCTCGTCCCGCTCGTACGCGACCTTGAGGCCGCGGCCGCCGCCGCCGAACGCCGCCTTGATGGCGATCGGCAGGCCCACCTCGTCCGCGAAGGCGAGCACCTCGTCGGCGCTCTCGACCGGGTCGCTCGTGCCGGCCGCCAACGGCGCACCGACCTTCTCGGCGACGTGGCGCGCGGAGACCTTGTCGCCCAGGCGCTCGATCGCGTCGGGGCCCGGCCCGATCCAGGTCAGCCCGGCGGCGATCACGGCCCGAGCGAAGTCGGCGTTCTCGGCGAGGAACCCGTACCCCGGGTGCACGGCATCGGCGCCCGAGCGGCGGGCGACCGCCAGGATCTTGTCGATCACCAGATAGGTCTCGGCACTGGTCGTGCCGTGCAGCGCGTAGGCCTCGTCGGCCAGCTGCGAGTGCATCGCATCCCGATCCTGATCCGCGTAGACCGCGACCGAGGCGATCCCGCTGTCTTTCGCGGCTCGGATGATGCGGACGGCGATCTCGCCGCGATTGGCGATGAGCACTTTACGAATACGCGACATGGAGAACAGCCTATTGGAGGGTCGAGAACGATCGTTGGATATGCGCGACAAAGCTTATCCGGCATCGTTGCCGATACCTACATGCCCCGGGTTCGATCGCACGGCCTGATCCGGTCTACGCTGGAGCTGGGCATCGCGATGCGGCGGTGCCGCTCCCGCAGCGCCCAGGCGCTCCGTCAGTGAGGAAGCAACATGGCCCAGTCCTTCAATCTCGACGATCTGCTCGGGCAGATCCCCATCGGCGACATCGCGGCCGACTTCGGCGTCGACGAGTCGACCGCGTCGGCGGCGGTCAAGCAGGCGCTGCCCGGCCTGCTCGGCGGCCTGGCCGTCAACGCCGGCGACGAGGAGGGCGCGAACAAGCTCGAGCAGGCGCTCGAGAAGCACCGCGGCTCCGAGGCGAAGGGCCGGCTCTCGGCCATCGACACCGCCGACGGCGAGAAGATCGTCGGCCATGTGCTCGGCGCGAAGCAGGAGGAGGTGGTCCAGGCGCTCGGCGCCCAGTCCGGCGACTCCGGCATCGCGGCGCTGATCCCGAAGCTGCTCCCCATCCTCGCGCCCATCATCATGCAGTTCCTCGCGAACGGGCTGGGCACCCAGAAGTCGGAGTCCGCCGCCGACTCGGAGCCGGCCGGCGGCGGCCTGGGCGACCTGCTCGGCGGGTTGCTCGGCGGTGGGTCCCAGAGCGGCTCCGGTGGCGGTCTCGGCGACCTCCTGGGAGGGCTGCTCGGCGGTGGCGGGTCCGGTTCGTCGGGCGGCGGCCTCGGCGATCTGCTCGGCGGGATCCTCGGCGGCCGCAAGTAGGCTCCGGCCGGCCCCGGTTCTCCCGGTCGGGGGAGGGCCGGGCGTCGGCCCTCCGGCATGTCTGCCCGGATACACTTGCAGCGTGGTCAATCCAGATATCCAGGGCAAGACGTATCCGCCGACGGCGCCCTACCTCGTCGGCCGCGAGAAGGTGCGCGAGTTCGCTCGCGCCGTGCTGAGCGAGGCGCCGCTCAACCACGACCCCGAGGCTGCGCGGTCCGCGGGCTTCGCCGATGTCGTGGCGCCGCCGACCTTCGCGATCGCCGTGCAGGATCTGACCCTGCAGCAGCTGCTCGCCGACGAAGAGGCGGCCGTCGACTTCTCCCGAGTGGTGCACGGAGACCAGCGCTTCAGCTACAGCCGCCCCATCGTCGCGGGTGACGAGCTGACGGGCACGATGACCGTGACGAGCGTGAAGCAGCTGGGCGGAAACAGTATGGTCACCTCATCGACGGACGTCGTCGACGCCTCGGGCGACCACGTCGTGACGGCGGTCAGTACGCTCGTCGTGCGTGCCGCCGAAGAGGAGGACCCGGCATGAGCGGCCCCGTCCTCGAGACGCTGGCGGTCGGCGACGTCGTCGCGGAGCACCGCTACCTCCTCACCCGCGATCGCCTGGTCCGGTACGCCGGCGCGTCCGGCGACTTCAACCCGATCCACTACCGCGACGACGTCGCCCGGTCGGTCGGCCTGCCCGGCGTGCTCGCCCACGGCATGCTCACCATGGGCGCAGCGGCCTCGCCCGCGATCGAATGGCTCGGATCGGTGGGCTGGGTGCGCGACTACCAGGTGCGGTTCACCCGCCCCGTCCCGGTCGACGCTGAAACGGGTGCCGAGGTCGCGATCGTCGCGACCGTCGGCGTGCTGGACGCGGAGGCGCGGACCGCGCGCATCGACCTCACCGTGACCTTCGCCGAGCAGACGGTGCTCGGCAAGAGCCGGCTGCTGGTGCAGTTCCCGTGACCGCACCCGCCGGCTCGTCGCCGAGCCCGCC
>NZ_JBHSRW010000116.1:0-6775 GCF_042659205.1 Leucobacter soli | reverse complement strand
CCCGCGAGCGCCGCGGTCTCGGCCGCACCCGCCTCGTCGATGTCGGCGACAGCCACGGCGTAGCCGCGCTCGGCGAAACCCAGCGCGAACGATCGGCCGAGACCGCCGGCGGCGCCGGTGATCAGCACCGTGCCGCCGGGGTTCTGCGGCTGAGTATCGGTCGGGGTCACGTTCCGCTCCCTAGCCTTCGAGGATCTCGACACGGCCGGCGTTGCCGTCGACGCGGATCAGGTCGCCGGTCTTGATCGAGGTCGAGCCGCTGCCGGTGCCGGTGACGGCGGGAAGGCCGTACTCGCGGCAGACGATGGCCGCGTGGCTCATCATGCCGCCGATGTCGGTGACGGTCGCCCTGATCTTGCCGAACACCGGGCCCCACGAGGGGGCGGTGATGGTGGCGACGAGGATCTCGCCCTCCTGCACCTCGCCGAGCTCGTCGGCATGGTAGACGACGCGGGCGCGCCCCTCGACCACGCCGGGCGAGGCGGCCATGCCCGTGATCGTGCCGTCGTCGCCGTCGTCGTCGCTGAGCCACGACTGCACCTGCTCGGTCGTGATGCCCCAGAGCATCTGGGTGAAGGGCTCGGTGATCTCGGCGGGCGGCGTGTTGAGCGCCGGCTGCGGCCGCTGCGTCTGCAGCGCGGCCACGATCTTCGCTCGGCGAGCGATCTCGGCCGGCCAGTAGCTCGGGCCCACGGGGTCGCAGCCGACCGCCCAGCCGGTGACGTAGTCGAAGAGCGCATCGCGCACCTCGTTGCGGGTGAGGTAGAGGATGTCGTTCTCGTCGGCCCAGAATCCGGCGGCGACGAAGACTCGGCCGAGCTCGCGCACCTTGCGCCAGAAGACGCCCATCGTCCAGTGCTCAATGTAGAAGTTGTGGTTCTCGACGTAGGGGTATGCGGTGGCCGCGAGGCCCCGCTTGCCGTCGAAGGCGGCGAGGTTGTCGCCGTCGAGCAGGCTGCGGTACTCCTCGATGATGCGGTCGCGCTCGGCGATCAGCGCGTCTTTCGGGCGGAGGATCGAATGGCCCTCCTCGACCCGGCGCGCGTAGTCCTTGATGTAGCCGAGCGGGATCTCCTGGTGCTCGTTCCAGTATTTGTCATGACCGTAGAAGCCGTTGCCGACCGTGAAGTTGAACCAGGGATCCTGCGCGGCCTCGTAGCGCGCGAGCCAGCGGTCGCCGCCCGGCAGCGCGCCGATCGCGGCGAGGGTGCCGGCGACGTCGTCGGTGTTCGCGAAGGCGCCCTGCAGGCCGAGCTCGACGGCGAGGGTCGCGAGTTCCTTGAGCTCGTCATCGGGCTTGAAGAGCTCCATGTCGACGCCCTGTACCATCTTGGCGATGGCCTGATCGGGAATGCCGGGGAACACCTGCTTCGCGAAGGTGAAGAAGTCGAGGTAGGCGAGGTAGCCGAGGTTCAGGAACTCGAAGTGGTACTGCCAGTTCTGGTAGGCGAGCTGGATCAGGCGATCGTAGCCCTCCATCAGCACCTCGGAGCCGTCTTTGGCCTTGCCGCTCTCGATGTCCTCGAACGGCACCATCTCGGGCAGGGGCGCGAAGTGCAGCTGCTCCATCTCGGCGATGGTGCCCGTGACCTTGACCTTCCAGTCGTCGAGCAGGCGTTCCCAGTTGCCGAAGTAGTGGCCGACGCGGCGCTCGAACTCGGGCACGCGGGCCGGGATGTCCTCGGGCGCGACCGCGACGGGACTCATGTAGAGGTAGCCGAGGTGCACTTTGAACTCGATGCCGTTGGCCGGCGGGATGAGCAGGTGACGGGTGTTGTACTGGCCGAGGCACTTCACGGCGAACTCGCCGCCGATCGTCTCGAAGGGCTTGTAGACGGTGGGCCAGTGCTGGCTGTCGCAGAACCAGAACTTGCTCTCGGAGCCGTCGCCCTCGCGGAACGGCAGATAGTAGGGGTAGAGCTGCTCCCAGCCCTCCGCGCCCTCGGGCACGGGGAGGTCGGCTGCGCTCGGGAAGGACTTCATCGCGGTGGCGGTGGAATCTGACGTCATCGTTCTGTTCCTGTTCTTGTTCGTGGAGGCCGGTGTGAGGCGGTGGATCCTGCGACTCGCTTCGCGCACGCAGGATGACGGGGTCATGGAAGTCTGATCGATCCGGTGAGCATCGACGTCAGGCTGGTCACGCCGGTGGTCGGCGCCGCGGTCGCGGGTGCAGGATCGGGCGTTCTCGAGGAGTGCACCGTCTCGGGGCGGGCCTGGAGCAGCAGCAGGTTCTCGCCCGCCGGCAGATCGCGGTCGATCGCCCACTCGACGTCCTGCGGCGTGCCGTAGTGCTGCTCGGCGCGTTTGGCCAGTTCGGCGACGGCGCGCAGCTCGTCGTCGCTGAGGCTGCGGATCCCGCGGCGGGCCGCGTCGACCTCGAGCTCGATGAGCCCCTTCGCCGCGGGATCGGGCACGAGCTCGATGTGCTTGTCGCCGATGTGCTCGCTCACGATGCTCATCATCACCTTGTCGAGCATGATGTTGTCGGGGGTCACATGGCCCGAGACGACCGCCTCGCCGATGCCCCACGATGCGTCGATCACGATCTTCGAGCGGTCGCCCGTGCTGGGGTTCATCGTCATGGCGACGCCCGCGGTGCGCGCCGACACCATCTTCTGCACGGCGACGGCCATCGACAGCCCCTCCTCCGGGATGCCGTTCTTGAGCCGATAGGTGATCGCACGGCTCGTGTAGAGCGAGGCCCAGCACTTGCGGATGTGCTCGCGCACCTCGCCCGCCCCGGTGAGCCAGAGGTACGTGTCCTGCTGCCCGGCGAAGCTCGCGTCGGGCAGATCCTCGGCGGTGGCCGAGGATCGCACCGCGACCGGAACAGGCTCGGCGAAGCGGCTCTGCAGCCGGTCCCAGGCCTCGTCGAAGGAGTCGCGCAGCCGCTCGGAGACCTCGACGGAGCAGATGGCGTCGCGGATGCGCTGCGAGACCCCGTCGACGCTCGTGACGTCGTCAGGGTCGAGCCCGGCGAGCAGCTCGGCGATCGTTCCGGCGAGGCCCGAGTATCCGACGAACTCGTCGTAGGTGGCGGTCGTCACCGCGAAGCCGGGCGGCACCGGCATACCGGCGGCGGTCATCGTGACGAGCGAGGCGCACTTGCCGCCGAGCAGCTCGTGATCCGAGGGCAGTCCCTCGTCGAAGAACTGGATCAGGGGCCGAGCCGCGGCGCTCATGCCGCCTCCTTCCAGGTCACCGGCACCTCGAGCGGCACCCGGAACGACAGGTTCTCCCGGAAGCCGATGTCGGAGCCCTCCTGCAGGCGGACATCGGGCATGAGCCGGACGATCTCCTCGAGGGCGATCTTCGCCTGCAGCTTCGCGAGCATGTTGCCGAGGCAGTAGTGGATGCCGAAGCCGAAACTCAGGTGCTCGCGGGCGTTCTCGCGGTCGATGTCGAACGATTCGCCATCGGAGAAGCGGACGTCGTCGCGGTTGGCGGAGCCCATCACCAGCAGCAGCTCGGCCCCCTCGGGGATGGCGACACCGCCGACCTCGGTGTCCTTCAACGCCTTGCGGCGCCAGGCCACGATGGAGCCGCTGTAGCGCAGCACCTCGTCGATGGCCGGCCCGATCCGGCTCGGATCCTCGACCAGCCGGCGCCACTGATCCGGGTGCGAGAGCAGCACGCGCATGGCGTTCGAGATCAGAGTCGTGGTGGTCTCGTGCCCGGCGAAGAGCAGGCTGTAGACGACGGAGGCGATCTCATGGTCGCTGATCTCGTCGCCGTCGCGCTGGGCGCGCACCAGGTCGCCGACGAGCGAGTCCCGCTCCGTCTCGTGCGCCTCGCTCACGAGACGGAGGCACTCCTGCCAGTAGTCGACGAGGTTGTGCGCGTGCGGGATCTGCTCCTCGTCGCTGAGGTCGCCCCAGGTCATCGCCGCGCGGGAATCGCTCCACTTCTTGAACAGGTCGACCTTGGCCGTGTCCGCGCCGATGAGGGTGAGGATGGTGACGGTGGGCACGTCGTAGGCGAGATCCATGAGGAAGTCGCCCGAGCGTTCCGGCCGGGCGAGCATCTGCTCGATCCGCGAGACGACATGGGCGCGGATGCTCGGCTCGAGCGCACGGTAGCGCCGGGGCGTGAACGCCTTCTGCGCGACCCGGCGGATGCGGGTGTGCTCCGGCGGGCGGCGGGCCGACAAGCCGGAGTAGGCGGTGAACCCGCCCTCCTCCATGATCCGCTTCGCCGCCGCGCCTCGCTGACGCACCGGGGCCTGGGCGTTCTCGCTGCTGAAGGTCTCCCAGTCGTCGAAGACCGCCTTCACGTCGTCGTATCGCGTCACCACCCAGTAGCCGACGCGCTCGTCGAACATCACCGGCTCCTCGCGGCGCAACTCGGCATAGGCCGGGAAGGGGTTCTTCTGGTCGAACGGCTCGTAGCCGTGGTGGGCGCCTCCGTGGGCGACCGGGCAGCCGCCTGCGGCATTCGCCTGCGTTGCAATCATGTCCGACTCCTGATTCCTCTTCGAACCGTGCTGGTGTATCGAAAGTATGGATCCCGGCTTCCCGCGCCCCGCCCTTGGATTTCACTCAATGGAAACGACTTCCTCCGGCCGCGGCATCGTACGACGGCGGGCGAGCCTCCGGGCTCACGGTCTGAGCGGCAGCGGAGGGCGGTGCTGGATCGCGGCCTCGATCCGCCGGGCGACGCCGGTCAGCACCGGGACATGCCGCGCGAGTGTCGGCATCTGCGATGCGAGCGTCACCAGCCCGATCGCGGCCTCGACCGCGTTCACACCGGACCCGGACCCGACCGGCACCGCGATCGAGCACGCCCCCGCACGCGCCTCCTCCCCGGTGATCGCGTACCCGTGCTCCGCGATCTCGGCGAGCTCGCGGGCCAGCGCGACGGGGTCGACATGCGTCGCGGGGGTCAGCGCGCGCAGTTCCCCCGCGAGGTAGGCCTCGCGGAACCAGGGCTCCTCATAGGCGAGAAGCACCTTGCCGACCGCGGTCGCGTGCAATGGGAGACGCCCGCCGATGCGCGAGGCGCGCGGCACGCGCTTCGATCCGTAGATGCGGTCGACGTAGAGGGCCTCGTTGCCCTCGCGCACCGCCAGATGCACCGTCTCGCCGGTGAGCGAGAAGAGATCTTGCAGAAAGGGCCTCGCCGTATCCCGCTGCCGACGCGACGCGTTCTGCCCCAGCTCCCAGAGGCGCATCCCGATCTGATAGCGACCCTGCGCGTCCCGGGAGAGCCCGCCCCAGGCATGCAACTCGCCGACTATCCGGTGCGCCGTGCTGACCGGCAGGCCCGTGAGTTCGGCGATCTGCGAGAGCGACAGGCTCGGGCCGTGACTCTCGAAGGCCTCGAACACCGCCAGAAGTCGCGACGCGACGCTGCGTCCCTGCTCGTTCGCCCGCATCCCGCTCCGATCCTCCGTGTTCCGCCCCGCCCTGCCCGCCCGCGTTCGATCGGGCTCGTCCGACTCCAGCCGGACTCAGCCGAGCTCTCTGCGCTCCGGCGTCGCGTCGATCGAGGCGACGGCGCTGAAGCCCCGCGCCATCAGCCGTGCCGCGTCGGAGTGCAGATGATCGTGCACGCGCCACGAGCAGAGCCGGTTCGCCGCCGCCCGGTCGAGCCCGAACCAGTCCATGACCGTGTCGATCCCGTGCGGGCTCACGCGCCAGAGCTTGTCGGCGTCCTTCACGAGCGCGTCGTTCAGGGATTTCGCCGCCTTCATGCTGTCGTGGGTCGAGATGATGTCGGCGATCTCGGCCACGACCTCCGCCGCGGTGCCGAGGGACTCCAGGATCTCGGTCGCGATCCGCACTCCCTCCCGTTCGTGCCGCCGGACGAGTTCGGGATCGCCGCCGCTCGGGCTGATGGCCGTGAGCACGAGCGCTTCAGGCACCTGCGACCAGCCGGTGTCGTGCAGCAGGATCGCGGGCAGCACGACGCCGGCGTCGGCATCGGGGTTCGCCGCGCAGAGCGCACGGGCGAGGCCGTAGGCGTACAGGGTGTGCGCGTCGTTGTCCCGCACGTGGAGGAAGGGCTTCGCCCGTTCCCAGACGGCGCGGTGCTCGGGTGGCATCGTGAAGACGCCGGTCGTCTCGGCGGGGATGAACGCCTCGACCGGGGCGCCGTACTGATTCTCGTTCGGGGTGAGTTTCGGCAGCATGACTCGATCACACACCTCCTCGTGCGCGCCTTCCACCCCATCTTCCACTCAGTGGAAAGCCTTCGCAAGTGGGCGCATGGCGGCGGCCTCGTGGCAGAGTGGACGCATGGCGAACTCCGCGAGCGGCGAGTCGATGATCGCGCGCGTCGTGCGTGTGATCGACACCTTCGGGGTCGACCGCACCGTGCAGACCGCGAGCGAGATCGGCCGGCGCGCGGGGCTGCCGAGTTCGACCGCGCACCGGATCATCGACGAGCTGGTCGACGAGGGTCTGCTCGAGCGGGACCTCGAGCACCGGGTGCGCCTCGGAACGCGCCTCTGGGAGCTCGCGCTCCGCGGCTCGACGGCGCTGCGCCTGCGACAGGCCGCGCTGCCCCACATGGAGAGCGTGCAGGCGGAGTTGCGGGAACACACCCAGCTCGCCGTGCTCGAGCGGGACGAAGCGCTCTTCCTGGAGCGGCTCTCCCACCCCGACGCGGTCTCCAACATCACCCGGGTCGCGGGGAGGCTGCCGCTGCACGCCTCCTCGTCGGGGCTCGTGCTGCTCGCCCACGCCGACCCTGCGCTGCGCGAGCGCGTGCTCGAGGGCCCGCTACGGGCGGTCGGCCCGAACACGATCACCGATCCCGCCGTGCTGCGGCGAGC
>NZ_JBHSRW010000115.1:0-6816 GCF_042659205.1 Leucobacter soli | reverse complement strand
GCATCGCGGCCCGGCGCGGCGACCCGACCGTCTTCGCGGCGCTCGCGCACGACTTCGCTGCCGCACACCCGGAGAGTTCGAACGGCACCCGCGGCTACGACGCCGTCGACGCCTACTACGCGCTCATCGCCCGCTTCGACGCGGCCCTCGATCGGGCGGTGGACAACGCCTACTTCGCGCAGTCGCTCCGCACCGTGCGCACCCACCTGGCCCGGGCCCGCCGCCTCGCGCGCGACAACCGCGAACGCCTGCTCGCCTCGGTCGTCGAGCACCGCCTCATCGCCGAGGCGATCGCCGCCGGCGATGCCGAGCTCGCCGCGCACGCCACCCACGTCCATCTCCACAATGCACTGGGAGCGATCCTCGACTCGCTGACCGAGGCCGATCTCCACCCGTCGTCCTGCGCACCGTCGCATCACTCCGAACCAGTAGATTCTGCGACTGTCGCGCAGAACGACGAAGACGAAACAGAAGGAATCCGATGACCGTCACCCACCACGTCCGCGTCTACAAGAGCGAAGAACCGCTGCCCCGCGAGCAGCAGCTCGCCTGGAAGATCGCCGAGGTCGCCACCGACCCGGTCGAGGTCGAACCCGCGGTGGTCGACATGATCATCAACCGGATCATCGACAACGCCTCGGTGGCCGCGGCCTCACTGAACCGCGGCCCGATAGTCGCGGCGCGGGCGCAGGCGCTCGCGCACCCCGTCTCCACGGGTGGCGACGGATCCTCGATCTTCGGCTTGCGCGACGAGCGCACCAGCCCCGAGTGGGCCGCTTGGGCCAACGGCGTCGCCGTGCGCGAGCTCGACTACCACGACACCTTCCTCGCAGCCGAGTACTCGCACCCCGGCGACAACATCCCGCCGATCCTCGCCGTCGCCCAGCACGTTGGAGCCGACGGCCGGGCGCTCGTCCGCGGCATCGCCACCGGCTACGAGATCCAGATGGATCTCGTGCGCGCCATCTGCCTGCACAAGCACAAGATCGACCACGTCGCCCACCTCGGCCCCTCCGCCGCCGCGGGCATCGGCACCCTGCTCGGCCTCGACGCCGAGACCATCTACCAGGCCGTCGGCCAGGGCCTGCACACGACCACCGCAACCCGCCAGAGCCGCAAGGGCGAGATCTCGACCTGGAAGGCGCACGCCCCCGCCTTCGCCGGCAAGATGGCGGTCGAGGCCGTGGATCGCGCGATGCGCGGACAGACCTCCCCCTCGCCCATCTACGAGGGCGAGGACGGCGTCATCGCCTGGATGCTCGACGGCCCCGACGCCGCGTACGACGTGCCGCTGCCCGCACCCGGCGAGCCGAAGCGTGCGATCCTCGACTCCTACACGAAGGAGCATTCGGCCGAGTACCAGGCGCAGGCCTGGATCGATCTCGCCCGCAAGCTGCACGGTGCGCACCCCGAGCTCGCTGACCCGGCGAACGTCGAGAACATCGTGCTGCACACCAGCCACCACACGCACTACGTCATCGGCTCCGGCGCGAACGACCCGCAGAAGTTCGATCCGCAGGCCTCCCGCGAGACGCTCGACCACTCGATCCCCTACATCTTCGCGGTCGCGCTGCAGGACGGCGGCTGGCACCACGTCGACTCGTACGCCCCGTCGCGTGCCGCGCGCCCCGACACCGTCGCGCTGTGGCACAAGATCACCACGGCCGAGGACGCCGAGTGGACCCGCCGCTACCACTCCGACGACGCCGACGAGAAGGCCTTCGGGGGCCGTGTCGAGATCCGCCTCGCCGACGGCTCGACGATCGTCGACGAGATCGCCGTCGCCGACGCCCACCCGCTCGGCGCCCGGCCCTTCGCCCGGGCCGACTACATCCGCAAGTTCCGGATCCTCGCCGAACCCGTGCTCGAGGAGGCCGAGATCTCGCGGTTCCTGTCGCTGGTTCAGCGGCTGCCCGAGCTGACCGCCGCCGAGGTGCGCGAGCTGAACATCGTGGCGGCCCCCGGCACGATCGATCTCGCCGTCGCCCCGAAGGGACTGTTCTGATGCTGTACAGCAAGACCGACCCGGCCGAGAAGCGCCGGATCCTGCGCGAGCGCCTCGCGGCGACCTTCAGCACCGGCGAACTGCTGCGCTTCCCCGGCGCCTTCAACCCGCTCTCCGCGCGTCTCATCGAGCGCAAGGGCTTCGAGGGGGTCTACATCTCGGGCGCCGTGCTCTCCGCCGACCTGGGCCTGCCCGACATCGGGCTCACCACGCTCACCGAGGTGGCCGGCCGCGGCGAGCAGATCGCCCGCATGACCGAACTGCCCGCGATCATCGACGCCGACACCGGCTTCGGCGAACCCATGAACGTGGCCCGCACGATCCAGCACCTCGAGAACGCCGGCCTCGCGGGCACCCACATCGAGGATCAGATCAACCCGAAGCGCTGCGGCCACCTCGACGGCAAGTCCGTCGTCGACGAGAATACGGCGACGAAGCGGATCCGCGCCGCCGCCGACGCCCGCCGAGACCCGAACTTCCTCATCATGGCCCGTACCGACATCCGGGCGACGGCCGAGGGGCCCGCGGGCCTCGCGCTCGCGAAGGATCGCGCGAAAGCGCTGGTCGACGCCGGTGCCGACGCGATCTTCCCCGAGGCCATGCGCACGCTCGAGGAATTCGCGGCCGTGCGCGAGGCGGTCGACGTGCCGGTCCTCGCGAACATGACCGAGTTCGGCAAGAGCGAGCTCTTCTCGGTGCAGCAGCTCGCCGACGTCGGCGTGAACATCGTGATCTGGCCCGTGTCGATGCTGCGCATCGCGATGGGCGCGACCGAGCGCGCGCTGGACGAGTTGAACCGCGTCGGCCACCTGCGCGGCAAGCTCGACGAGATGCAGCACCGCGCAGGCCTCTACGAGCTCGTCGACTACGAGGACTACAACCGCTTCGACACGAATGTGTTTAACTTCACGGTGGAGAAGTAACTCTTCACCGTCATCCTGCGCGGGCGTAGCGAGTCGCAGGATCCACTTCGCACATGTGAGATCCTGCGACTCCACGCAGGATGACGAGAATCAAGGAGTCGATGATGACTGAGACCGAGATCAAGAAGGGCCTCGCGGGCGTGGTGGTCGACACCACCGCCGTCTCGAAGGTCAACCCCGAGACGAACAGCCTGCTCTACCGCGGGTATCCCGTGCAGGAGCTGGCGGCGACCCAACCGTTCGAGGCGGTCGCCTACCTGCTGTGGCACGGCGAGCTGCCGACGGACAGCCAGCTGGCCGCGCTGCGCGCCGAGGAGCGCGCGCAGCGCGCACTGGCCGACAACGTGCGGGCCGCGATCGACCTGCTGCCGCTCGAAGCGCACCCGATGGACGAGGTGCGCACAGCGGTCAGCGTGATCGGAGCCTCCGACACCGCCGGCGGCGGATCCGTGCTCGACGCCTCGGGCAGCCCCGAGCAGAACCTCGCCCGCAGCGTGCACCTCTACGCCGCGCTCCCGGCGATCGTGGCCTACGGGCAGCGCCGCCGCCGCGGGCAGGAACTCGTACCGCCGCGCGACGACCTCGACTATGCCGCGAACTTCCTCTGGATGACCTTCGGCGAGGAGGCCGACCCGGTGGTGGTCGACGCGTTCAACCGGTCGATGATCCTCTACGCGGAGCACTCCTTCAACGCCTCGACGTTCACCGCGCGCGTCATCACCTCGACGCTGTCGGACCTCACCTCAGCCGTCGTCGGCGCGATCGGGGCGCTCAAGGGCCCGCTGCACGGCGGCGCGAACGAAGCCGTGATGCACATCTTCGACGAGATCGGATCCGCCGAGAACGTCGTGCCCTGGCTCGAAACAGCGCTCGCCGAGAAGCGCAAGATCATGGGCTTCGGGCACCGCGTCTACAAGCACGGCGACTCGCGCGTCCCAACGATGAAGGCGGCGCTCGACACGCTCGTGGCGCACTACGACCGGCCCGAGGTGGCCGCCCTCTACGACGCGCTCGAGCACGAGTTCGTGAGCCGCAAGGGCATCTACCCGAACCTCGACTACCCCTCGGGCCCGGCGTACAACCTCATCGGCTTCGACACGCTGACGTTCACACCGCTGTTCATCGCCTCGCGCGTGACCGGCTGGACCGCGCACATCATGGAGCAGACGGCGTCGAACGCGCTGATCCGCCCGCTCTCGGCCTACAACGGCCCCGATGAGCGCCACATCGACGGCTACGTGCCCGACGCCACGGCGCAGGCCATCACGGACCGGGCCCCCGAGCAGGCGTAGGACGGGGCGGGCGCCGCTCCTGGCGGGGCGCGACCGGCGCCGGCGCTGGGGTCCCGGCCCGTCCGTCCCCGTCCGTCCGTCCGTGCCGCCTTCCCCTCCCTCCCTCCGTCCGTCCGTCCGTGCCACCTTCCCCCCTCCCCTCCTATCCGGCGAGTGGCCCCCGTGCGCACGAGTGGCCCGGAAACTCACCGCGAAGTTCCGGGCCGCTCGCGCGCAAGGGGGCCGTTCGTCGACCCTGGCCTCGTGCGCGGAGGCGTCCCGACGCACGGGCGAGTCCCGAGCCTCGACGTCCGGGACGCAGTACCGTGGGAGCGGGGGCGGTCTGACGAAAGAGGAAAGAGATGCAGAAGAAGCTCCTCGGGATGGCGGTGGCCGCGCTTCTGGTCACCACCGGGGTGGTCGCAACTCCGCAGGCGGCGATCGCAGACACGGCAGAGGAACTCGAGCAGAGAGCCGAGGATCCCCTCGAACCGATCGACCCCCTCCCCGCGCCGAAACCCGTGATCAGCGGGAAGGCCGGCGTCGGCGGAAAACTCTCCGTGAGCGCGTCGACCCGCTGGGAGCACCCGACGGTGACCTATCGCTGGTATGTCGGGACAAAGTCGGCGAACATGAAGCTCGTCGGCAAGTCGGCGACGCTCAAGATCAAGGACGCCTGGCTCGGCCGGAAGGCCCGGGTGCAGGTGACCGGCACGGAGCCCGGTCAGCCGGCGGTCACGAAGCAATCGTCCACAGTCGAGATCGGGGTGCAGAAGCGGAAGGGCCAAGCGGCGCCGAAGTATTCGAAGGGGTGGTACAACTTCAGGATCCCGTGGAAGGGGCAGCAGAAGCGGTACTGGTGCGGGCCCGCCTCGGCAGCGATCGTGCTGAAGAAGCTCGGCTATACGCGCTCGGCGAGCGGAGAGAAACTGACCCAGCGGCGGCTGGCCAGCAGCAAGTACTTCAAGACCGAGAAGAACGGTCGCTCCCTGCCGCGCTACGTGTCGAGCGGCCTGAAGAAGTGGATCGGGAAGACGCAGTACCGGCGCATCAACAGCCCGACGACCGGCGAGTTGAAGCGGCGCATCTCCGACAGCTTCACCAAGACCGGCCGCCCGGTCCTCGTGCACATCACCGGCAAGGCGGGCCGCCCCTCCGTGAACCACCACGGTAGCTACAGCTACACGCACTTCATGATCATCGAGCGGTGGAACCCCAAGACCCAGAAGGTGGTGATCCTCGACACCGGCGCGAAGGGGCACGTCTGGGCGAAGGCCAAGCCCCGCTTCACGATGAAGATCACGGATCTCAAGCGCTACCTGAAGGAGTACGGGATCTACGCGTGACGGTGACAGTGGCGGTGGTGGGTGGCGGCGCACAGGCGGCGGCGCGGGGATGCACGGGTGGTGGCGCAGGGACGACCGAGGGGGGCGAATGGCCCCCTTCCCGACGAGCGCGCTAGAACGTCGCAGCGACTGAGGGGGCCTCTCGTCGGAAAGGTACGCGCTCGTCGGGAAGGATACGCGGGCGCTACGGTACAGGACGCTGTGTTACGCGGGCGCTGCGGTTGCGCTGCAGGTGCTGCAGGATCAGCGGGCGCTGACCCGCCCGGTCACGCCGGCGATCGGGGCGAGCAGCAGCGGCCGCGCCGCGATCCACGCCAGGACCGTCGCCACGAGCCCGCCGGCGAACCACCAGAAGCCGGCCCACGAGACCTCGTCGCTGCCGGCGAACATGTGGTTCAGGTTCCGCAGCGCCCCCGTCGAGAAGACCAGGAACACGTGGATCACGATGAACATCACGAAGAACAGCATCGTCGGGAAGTGGATCGCCCGTGCCAGCGGTGCCGGGTAGATCCGATTCAGGCGCTCGGCCTTCTCGGGCCACCAGGAACTCATCCGCACACCGGTGATCGCCGCGAGCGGTGCGGCGACGAACACCACCGTGAAGTACATCAGCTGCTGCAGCGCGTTGTAGTTCACCCAGCCGTGCTCGGCCGGCCACTCGAGGGTGAGGTACTGCAGCAGCGCTGATGCCGCGTTCGGGAACACCTCCCAGCTCGTCGGCACGATCCGCGCCCAGTGCCCCGACACGAAGAGCAGCACGACGAACACCGCGCCGTTGACGAGCCAGAGCACGTCGAGACCCGTGTGCAGCCACAGGTAGATGCTGACCTTCTGTCCGCCGCGCTTGGGCGTGTAGAACGCCGGAGGCCGCTGCTGATGACGCACCAGGAGCCCGGAGCGGATGATCAGCGCCATCAGGAAGAAGTTGAAGAAATGGTTCCAGCGGGCCCAGGCGGGGAAGCCGGGGTCGACGGCGACCGCCGGGGCATACTCGCCCGGGTAGCGCTCCAGGAAGTCGGGGACGCCCGGTAGCGTCGTCACACCGCGGGCCGCGAGCACGATGATGCCGGCGGCTGCCACCACGCCGAGCAGGCCCAGGACTCCGAGTCGCACCCACTGCGCGAGCGTCCGCGTGCCGATCATGACGGGCTCGCGCGTCGGCTTCGCGGCCGGCTTCGCGGGTGCGGTGGCGGGCGGAGTCGCAGTCGGCTTTCCTGCCGGAGTGGTCGGCCTCTCGGGCGGAGTCGTCGGCCTCGGAGCGAGCTCCGGGG
>NZ_JBHSRW010000114.1:0-6860 GCF_042659205.1 Leucobacter soli | reverse complement strand
ACTGGGCGACCCGTCAGCCCTCACTTGCCCTGTCCAAAACCAACTAAAGCACTCTCTACGAAACTCGACACTTGACAAACCGCTGACGGTGTGGAGGAGCCGGTTGCTGCGACGCCGCCGTTGCCGAGCGTGAAGGCGTCCGCGCGACTGATGTGGGATCTTGTGAAAAACGGGCAGGCGCTCGAAGAGAACTCGGGGTACGCATACGGTCCGACCCCTCTGCAGTGTGCGTGGGACGCGTCAAAGACCTGCATGGAGACCGGATATCACGTGTTCGTTACCGCACCAGCTGGCGGTAAGGGCGCCATGCCAGCTGTGGGCGACGTCACCTTCGTCGACGATCTCTCGCCTGCCGCCATGTATCCGCACCTCGTCGGCACCGCCGCACTCGATCCTGAGAACCCCGATAGTATCGTCAACAATCTCGACCTCTACGGTAGCAAGATCGTCTCGGTCGCGAGTAACTCGGGGGCGACTACAGGTGGTCGGCCTTATGGCAAGATAAGCCCTTCCCCATCGGGCACCGCACAGGCACACAATTCTGTGCGCGACACGGGCCAACTGGAGATCACGGATTCGGGACCCGGCACCGCAGCGCAGCTGACGATCAAGAATGCCGACTTCTCACTGCGCACCTACCCGACACAGAACGCGACCGGCTCGGCGATTCCGGGCGATGCGGCCTATGCGATCTCGTTTCATATTAGGGTGCACACCCCGGTCGAGGTGATCCGTGAATTCGGGAGTTCATCGGGCTCGAACGGCACGAGAACGTTGCGCACCTTCAACCAGTACAGCGATCTGCACATCGAGGGATTCGACCCGCAGAATGGTGATGTGCAGGGCTCGGATGATCAGCCCGGCAACAGCTCGGCAGATAGCTGGGGTGCAGCCGGCCCCAACATTCCCTCTTGGGTCAAGCCCGCAGGCTTCTCCGACTGGCACTGGAACGACTACCGCACCACGACACCGAATGTCTCCCTTGCTGGTAGCTTTACCAAGTACTTCGTGGGAGTAACTGGTCTGCCAGGCAACATGACCGCACAGGAGTTCTGGCCCTCTGGCCCATCGACGACAGGTGAAGGCCCTCCGGGCGGTGCGACGAGGCGATCGGGCGGCATCACGGTCGCGCCGGAACAGAGCATCGTTTCGCTCTTGGCCATCGGCGGCACTGACAACACGCTGCCCGCCAATGTCAGCGTGGTCGCCTGCGACGTGTGGGACAACACGAAACTGCATCTGGAGGCTCGGAACGTACCGGCTGGAAACGCAACTGCACGCCTCGTGCCTTCGAACGGTGCCCCGGTATGGATCAACGGCTACAACAATGTGGCGACCGCAGACCCGAACGTCGTACGTTCAGCGGTCTCGGCGTTGGAGGTACCGGAAATGGTGATCGAGTACTCACCGCTCAGCGCCGCCACGGTCGATGACGAAACACGCTGCCGCGACTCAGAGGGGCCGTGGCTCACGGATCCTACCGATGCGACATTCGCCAACGACCCCGTTCTCGAAGCGCAGGGCGTATACACCGGCGTCGGCCGTGTACGGGTCCACCTCGTGCTCCCAGAACCGGCGGGAACGAACATCTCCGAAGCTCGTGCGTACGTAGCGATCGGCATGCGGGTTGCCGATAGTGGATACCCGAGCGGCACGATCCTGCCGAACTGGGCGACCAACACGCGCATCAACTTCTCGACCGCTTCGATGACAGAGGTACTTGCGCAGAACAGCGCGACGTGGCAGAAGAGCGCCTACCGTCCCGAGACTCATGACGGTGCCGCCGGTGACCGCCTCATCCTGGCTCACGCTCAGGCCCGCATCGACAAGCAGGTGCGTAAGGGCGACACGGGTGCATTCTCGTCGACGCCGCCGAATGTGACGGGCGGGGATCTGGTGCAGTACCGGCTGTCGCCGTCGCTCACGAGCGGTGCGCAGGCACCTGGCATTCTGAAGGATGTGTGGGTGGAGGACTGCCTCCCGGCTTCGCAGTCGTATGACACGGCGTCGGTGACTCCGGCGATCGTCTCTCCCGGTTCCACTCCGGCCGACGCTGAGCGCCCGGATTGCGCCTCGGGTGAGACCTACATTCGGTGGGTGCTGCCCGACCAGGAAGTGAACACGGTGATCGAGCCGATCATCCTCTCGGTCGAGGTCTCCCCGACTGCGGCTGACGGCGTCTACACCAACACGGTCGTGGTGTGGGCCGAGGACGACGCGTCGACGCTCGCGCAGCGCAGCGATCAGGCGCAGATCCAGATCGCGAACATCGCGGGCATCAAGCTCGAGAAGGAGGCGCTGACCCCGGTCGTGCAGGTCAACCGCGCCGGGCAGGCGACGGACGAGCTGAACAAGTGGGCCGTGCGCCTCTCCAACACGCTCCCCGCTTCCGAGCAGTCCGGTGTGACCAACCCGGATGTGATCGATGTGCTCCCGAAGCAGGGTGTTGCCGGCACTGACTTCACCGGCACGTTCGAGTTCGTCGAAGCGACAGTGACGCAGGGCGGTGCGCAGACGCGCATCCTGTACACGAAGACCGCGAATGTGTCGGCGAATCCGCAGGATCCGTCCAACGGAGCCGCGGGTGCGACGACCTGGTGCGACGCTCCTGCCGGCGGTACCCGGGTATCGGGTGTGAACGGCTGCCCGGCGTCTGCTGCCGAGGTGACGGGTCTGCGGATCCAGCGTTCTGGCGCGTACCTGTCGGGGGATGTGATCGAGATCGAGCTGTCGATGGTCGGCGTCGGTAACCGCGGGGGCGACGTATACGTCAACCGTGCGATGGCCGCGGCCGATGGCCTGGATAACACGGTGGGCCCGATCCGCCGTCCCGAGGTCGCGATCGAGTCCTCGATCGGCGACTACACGTGGTGGGACCTGAACCGCAACGGCATCCAGGACTCGTTCCAGGGATCACCCGAGCAGCCTGCCGAGGGAATCGTCGTGCGCCTCTCGGGCACCGATGATCTCGGGAACGCGGTCTCGATCGACGCGGAGACCGACGACAGCGGGGCCTACCTGTTCCGCGGCCTGCGGTCCTCCGATGACGACGGGTACACGGTCACCTTCGTCGCACCCGATGGCAGCGAGTTCACGCAGCAGTTCGCCAACGGCGCCGACGGCGACCAGACGAACGACTCGAACGCCGACACCGAGACGGGGGAAGCAGACCCGCTCGTGCTCGGACGGGACACCCACGATCGCACGGTCGACGCCGGCTTCCTGCCCAACGGCGGCCTGCAGATCAACAAGACGGTCGCCGGTGCCGGAGCAGGGGAGTACGCGAAGGACGACACGCTCGTGTTCGACGTCGTCTGCACCTTCGATGACGGCTCCGGCGCCGACCCGGTCGCGGTCTTCGACGGCGAGGTCTCCCTCTCGGTCGATGGCGCCGACGCGGTGACGAGCGACGTGCTCGGCCCGCTGCCCGCCTACGCATCGTGCACGGTCACAGAGACGGACTCGGGCAGCGCCGACGAGGCGGCCGGCCCCGTCACGGTCACCGTGCCCTGGGACTCGTCCGCGCAGACCTCCGGCACCGTCACCGCCTCGCTCACGAACTTCTACTCGGCCGGTAGCGTCGAAGTCACCAAGAAGCTCGACGGCGACCGCGACGCGATCGAGCAGGCGAAGAACAAGGTCTTCGAGATCCTCGTCACCTGCCAGATCGAGGAGACCGACGCCGACGGCGAGACCCTGCGCGCGGACGTGTACTCCGGCAGCGTGCTCATCAAGGGCGGCCAGACGAAGTACCTCGTCGACGAGAACGACGAGGCGCGGGTGCTGCCGCTCGGCACGAAGTGCTTCGGTGAAGAAGTCGACGATGGCGGTGCGGTCGAATCCGTGGTCGACCGGGACTCGTTCGAGAACGCGGCTATCGTCACCGACGGCAGCCCGGACGAGCTCCAGGTACTGACCATCAGCGCGGTCAACACCTTCGAGGACCCGGAGGTGAGCGAGAACTGCGAGGAGGACTGCATCCCGAACCTCGGCGGCACACTGCTCGGCGGAGTGCTCCTGCTGGGTGCCGGGCTCATGCTCATCGGCGGTGCGGCCATGATGCTGCGCGACCGTCGCCGACGCGAAGAGGATGAGGAATTCCCCATCCAGATGAGTTGACCTTCCTCGTCGCACCGGCCTCCGACCACCCCCGAGACCCCCCTCCCTGCGGGCGAGCCGCCGGAGGTCGGTGCGACACCTCGACCCAACCAACCCAACCCAACCCAGACTCGTCATTCCAGCGACGCGCGCCTCATCCATCCCCCTGTACCGAGGGTGCGCGCGCTGGGGTGACGCGCCCGCCACCAGGTAGAGACCCTCCCCAAGAATCCGGCCGGTGGCAGGCAAATCGTGCGGCCCCGAACATCCTCCCCCCTGATCGATGTTCGGGGCTGCACTTCTTCTCCGGCGAACCGCCGCCGAGATCGGCCGGGTGCGGCGGTCAGCAGTCGGACGTCACTCTCCCGGCTACCGCACCGGGCTCAGCGATCGCTGCACAGTGCGACTGCTGCACGGCGCGACCCCGTCGCGGGCGTAGACTCTCCTGGCCGGGCCGTTCGAATGCCCGGCCAGACGCGCGGACGAAAGGCGACGACATGGCACGCGATCATCGACGCCCACTGCTGCAGCCCACCGCGAACTTCGATTGGATCATCGGATCCGACGACCCGGGCGCCGCCCACCGCATCGCGCAGGAGACCTCGTGGGCCCTCCTCGACCGCGTGCGCGGATCCGCCGGCGCCGGTCCCGGCACGACCGGTGCCGACCCGGCCCTCGTCGACCGCGTCGTGAAGCTCGCCGCAGGATCCGGCATTGACGACATCGCCGAACTGTGGGCCGACGCCGGCCAGCACTCCCTCGCCGGTCAGCTCTGGCGCATCTACCTGCTGCACCGCATCGCGGAGGGCGACCCGGAAGGCACGGCCGATCTCTTCCGCATCGGGCAGGAGAACTCCCGCAGCATCCACCCGGTGGTCGCCGGGGTCGCCGAACCGGTCAGTCCCGACTCGATCTCGGCACTGTGCGACACGATCCTGCGGGGCGTCTTCGCGGGCGACCTCGCCATCGCGCTCGAACGGGCATCGAGCTACTGCCGGATCATGGCGCTCGGCGCCGCATCGCTCGCTGACGACCGCGATCCTCTCGACGCGGAGCACGCCGGGCGGCTGACCACCCGTGCGCTGCACTACACCTCCTTCGCCGACGACCTCCACGCCGGCGCCCGCAGATGGCGGGACGGCACCCTCGACTGACCGACACGGTGGCCTGCCTGCCTGCCCGCTCTCTCTCTGTCTGCCCGCCCGCTCTGCGCGCCCGCCCGTCCGCGCGTCCGGCGCCCCCGTCCCGCGCCCCCGTCCCGCGCCCCAGTTCGATGACCGGCCCCCTTGCGAACGAGCGGCCCCGTTATGCACCGTGACGAAGGCGGCCTCTCGTCAGGAACGGGGCCTCTCGTCAGGAACAAGGCTGGTCATCGGGCACGGGTCGGCCCCACGAGGAAGCGAACCACTTCTCGGACCCGTCGGAACCGTCGGATCAGTTGGATCAGTCGGAGCGGCCGGAGCGGCCGGAGCGGGCTGTGCGGCCGGGGGCGATGCGGGCTGTACGGCCGGGGCGACTCGGCCCGGAGAGCGGGCGGGTGGTACAGGCCGGGTCCCATTCGGCCCGGTGCCCGCTACAATGGAACCGCCGGGCCGCAGTAACCCCGGGCTCCAATATTCGCCGCCTCGAGCGGCCTTTCGCCGAGAGGCGTTCTGCGGCTCGGCCCAGTACGTTCGGGCCGGATCAGGCTCGGATCGTGCGATCGGATGGCGAGGCGAACGACGCGGTGAAGGAGCGGCGATGACCTTCAACGACGACGCGCGGATCGACACGAGCAAGGTGCAGCGCCGCCGGGGAGGCAAGACCGCCGCGATCGGCGGCGGCAGCCTGCTCGGCATCATCGTGCTGGCGGTGGCCTCGCAGTTGCTGGGCGTGGATCTCACCCCGCTTGCCGGTGTGATCGACGGCAGCGGCGGCAGCACGAGCAGCGAACAGACCGTGTCGATGGAAGAGTGCCGGACAGGTGCCGACGCGAACGCGGACGACAACTGCCGCATGGCGGGAGCCGCGGACTCGCTCGACACCTTCTGGGAGGGCCAGGTCGACGGCTATCGCGCACCCGGAGTCGCCCTCTACAGCGGCACGACGCAGTCCGGGTGCGGCACCGCGTCGGCCTCCATCGGACCGTTCTACTGCCCGTCGGACGAGTCGATCTACGTCGACACGGACTTCTTCTCCACGCTGCGCAGCGACTTCGGCGCCAGCGCCGGGCCGCTCGCCCAGATGTACGTGCTCGCGCACGAGTGGGGGCATCACATCTCGAACCTCACCGGCCAGCTCCGCCAGGTGGGGAACGACAGCGGCGCAGCCTCCGGCTCGGTGCGGCTCGAGCTGCAGGCCGACTGCTACGCCGGCGCCTGGGTCGCGGCAGCCTCGACCACGACCGACGCGAACGGCACCCCGTTCCTGAAGCCGGTGACGGCCGCTGAAATGGCCGATGCGATGGATGCGGCGGCCGCGGTCGGCGACGACAACATCCAGCGCAGCGCCGGCCAGCGGGTCAACCCCGACGGGTTCACGCACGGCTCCTCCGCGCAGCGTCAGCGCTGGTTCCAGACCGGCTACGAGGAGGGTGCGCTCAGCTGCGACACCTTCGGCGTCTCGGCGAGCAAGCTCTAACGCTCAGCGCTTGCCGCGCCGCCTCGCCTTGGCCGCCGCCAGCTGCGCGCCACGGGAGTTCTTGGGCAGTTTCGGCTTCGGGGCGCTCTGCCGTCCGCGCCCGGACGATCCGCTGCCTGCGCCAGCCGCACCGCCGGAACGGC
>NZ_JBHSRW010000113.1:0-6971 GCF_042659205.1 Leucobacter soli | reverse complement strand
CAGCCGCGCATTGGCCTCGGAGGCGGCCCGATCGGCTCGCCTGCTCAGCCGACCGGCGAGCGCGAAGGCGCCGAGCAGGATCGGGACGCCGGCGAGGGCCGCGAGTCCGAGCGGCCAGGAGATCACGAACAGGCCGGTCGCGATGAAGAGCGGTAGCAGCAGCGCCCCGATCAGCGGGGAGAAGAGATAGA
Source organism: Leucobacter soli (assembly GCF_042659205.1). NCBI lineage: Bacteria > Bacillati > Actinomycetota > Actinomycetes > Micrococcales > Microbacteriaceae > Leucobacter > Leucobacter soli. The sequence continues at coordinate 6,780 of NZ_JBHSRW010000113.1, read as the reverse complement.
CGATGATGCCCACGAGGTCCGGGCCGGTCGCGGCGACCGCCTGACGGGCGACCGCCGTGCGCTCGGCGTCGAACCAGCCGAGCCTCACGGCCGAGAGACGGTCGGCGACGATGCGCTGGCCGGTGTCGAGCAGTCCGAAGCCGAGGGCGAAGGCGAAGCGGGCCGCCCAGGTGTCGACCGCCCAGCCGACCGCGGTCACGGCCGCCCCCGCCCCGTGCGCGCAAGTGCGCAGTAATGACGGGTGCGAGGCGATCCGACCCCGCACTACTGAGCACTTGCGGAGCGGCGACCCCGTGCCCAGGAGTAAACTTGCTCCTTATGACTCTCGGCCCCCTCATCGTGCAGAGCGACCACACCGTGCTGCTCGAGGTCGCGCATCCGGACGCCGAGGAGGCCCGCCATGCGCTGGCCGTCTTCGCGGAACTCGAGCGCGCCCCCGAGCACATCCACACCTACCGGGTGACCCGTCTCGGCCTCTGGAACGCGCGCGCCGCCGGCCACACCGCAGAGGAGATCGCGGCGACGCTGGACCGCTACGCGAAGTTCCCGGTGCCGACCCAGGTCTCGAGCGAGATCGCCGAGACCATGCGTCGCTACGGTCGGCTGACGATCGAGCGCGCCGACCCGGCAGACCCGGGGAGCGACCTCGTGCTGCGCAGTGAGGAGCCCGCGATCCTGCGCGAGGTCTCGAGCGCCAAGAAGATCGCGCCGCTGCTCGGCAACCGGCTGGACGAGCGTACCTACCCGGTCGAGGCCTGGGCGCGCGGGCAGCTGAAGCAGGAGCTCGTCGCGCGGGGCTGGCCGGCCGAGGATCTCGCCGGCTATACGCCCGGCGAACCGTACGAGATCGCGCTCGAGGAGAGCGCGGGCGAGGGCGGATGGCAACTGCGCGACTACCAGCGGAAGGCGGTCGACGCCTTCTCGGCGGGCGGATCAGGCGTCATCGTGCTGCCCTGCGGAGCCGGCAAGACCATCGTCGGCGCCGGCGCCATGGCGGCCGTCGGCGCGAAGACGCTGATCCTCGTCACCAACACCGTCTCGGCGCGCCAATGGAGGGACGAGCTGCTGCGCCGCACCACCCTCTCCGAGGACGAGATCGGCGAGTACTCGGGGCAGGTGAAAGAGGTGAAGCCGGTCACGATCGCCACCTACCAGATCCTCACCAGCAAGCGGAAGGGCGAGTATGCGCACCTGTCGCTGCTGAACGCCCACGACTGGGGTCTGATCGTCTACGACGAGGTTCACCTGCTGCCCGCGCCAGTCTTCAAGCTCACCGCCGAACTGCAGGCGCGCCGCCGCATCGGGCTCACCGCGACGCTCGTGCGCGAAGACGGGCGCGAGGGCGACGTGTTCAGCCTCATCGGCCCGAAGCGCTACGACGCGGCCTGGAAGGATATCGAGGCCCAGGGCTTCATCGCCCCGGCGGCCTGCTTCGAAGTGCGGGTCGAGCTGCAGGAGAGCGAGCGCTACGAGTATTCGGTCGCCGAGGATCAGGAACGGTATCGGATCGCGGCGAGCGCGACGGTGAAGCAGCGGCTCGCGAGGCAGATCATCGACCGGCACCCGGGGGAGAGCGTGCTGGTCATCGGGCAGTACATCGACCAGCTCGAGGCGATGGCCGAGGCGCTCGACGCCCCGCTCATCACCGGGCAGACCCCCGTCGACGAGCGCGAGCGGATGTTCCAGGCATTCCGCGAGGGCGAGATCAGGTTGCTCGTCGTCTCGAAGGTCGCGAACTTCTCGGTCGACCTGCCCGACGCCTCGGTCGCGATCCAGATCTCGGGTTCGTTCGGATCACGGCAGGAGGAGGCGCAGCGCCTCGGTCGCCTGCTGCGGCCGAAGGCGAAGGATCTCACCGCCTCGTTCTACACGCTCGTGACCCGCGACACCGTCGACCAGGACTTCGCGCAGAATCGCCAACGGTTCCTGGCTGAGCAGGGTTACGCGTACACGATCATGAACGCGGAGGAGTTCAACCAGCCGGCGGGCATGCCCTAGAGCCGTTCGAGCACGTAGTCGATGCAGCCGGTCAGCGCGCGCACGTCGGCCGGATCGATCGCGGTGAACGTTGCGATGCGGAGCTGGTTGCGGCCGAGCTTGCGGTACGGCTCGGTGTCGACCACGCCGTTCGCGCGCAGCGCCTTCGAGATCGCGCCGGCGTCGACGGAGTCGTCGAAGTCGATCGTGACGACGACGTCGGAGCGGTGGCTCGGATCCTGCACGAAGGGCGTCGCGACCGCGCTGCGCTCGGCCCAGTCGTAGAGCACGGCGGAGCTCTCGGCGGTGCGGGCCGCGGCCCACGCGAGCCCACCCCGGGCGTTGATCCACCGCACCTGCTCGTCCATCATGGCGAGCGTCGAGAGTGCAGGGGTGTTGAGCGTCTGATCCTTGCGCGAGTTCTCGATCGCGCCGGCCAGGTTCAGCGTCTCGGGGATGTAGCGACCCGACGCGGCGATCCGCTCGATCCGCTCGATCGCCGCGGGGGAGACCAGCGCGAACCAGATCCCGCCGTCGCTCGCGAAGTTCTTCTGCGGCGAGAAGTAGTAGACGTCGGTTTCGCTCGCGTCGAAGTCCAGACCGCCCGCGCCGCTCGTCGCGTCGACGACCGTGAGCGCGCCGACGTCGCCGGCCACGCGGCGGATCTCGGTCATCACCCCGGTGGAGGTCTCGTTGTGCGGGTAGGCGTAGACGTCGACGCCGGCGACGGCCTCGGTCTCGCTGCGCGACCCGGCGGGCGCCTCCCGGATGTCGGGGGTCTCGAGCCAGGGAGCGCTCGCCGCCGCCTTCCCGAACTTCGCGCCGAACTCGCCGAACGCGAGATGCTGACTGCGCCGCTCGATGAGCGAGTGCACGGCGGAGTCCCAGAAGGAGGTCGCGCCGCCGTTCGCGAGGAGGATCTCGTAGCCCTCGGGTGCGCGGAACAGCTCCGAGAGCCCCGAGCGCAGGCTTCCGACCAGGTTCTTCACCGGGGCTTGACGGTGCGAGGTGCCCAGCACCCCCGGCTGGATGGAGGCGAGGAAGCCGAGCTGCTCGTCGCGCACCTTCGAGGGGCCGCAGCCGAATCGTCCGTCGGCGGGGAGCAGGTCAGCGGGGATGGTGATGTCAGCCATTCCACGATTCTATTGCGTCGGATGACACCCGTCGGCGACGCCCGTCGCGACACCGACGGCGCTCGCGACGGAGGTCGGCGCGGCCATGCCATACACGGCGCAGCCATGCCATACACTGGGAGCAGCACGAGAGGCAGGTTGGGACTCTGACGGATCTCATCGATACGACCGAGATGTACCTCCGCACGATCCTCGAACTCGAGGAGGAGGGCATCGTCCCTCTGCGTGCCCGGATCTCCGAGCGCCTCGGTCATTCCGGCCCCACCGTATCGCAGACGGTGGCGCGGATGGAGCGCGACGGCCTCGTCGTGGTGACGGACGACCGCCACCTGGAGCTCACCGACGAGGGCCGTACCAAGGCCGTCCACGTCATGCGCAAGCATCGCCTCGCCGAGCGTCTGCTGGCGGATGTGATCGGGCTCGAGTGGGAGTACCTGCACGAAGAGGCGTGCCGGTGGGAGCACGTGATGAGCGAGCAGGTCGAACGCAAACTGCTCGGCATCCTCGACAATCCGACCGAGTCCCCCTACGGCAATCCGATCCCGGGGCTCGAAGAACTCGGTGCGCGGACGATCTCCGCGTTCCACACCGGTGTCGTGAGCGTCACCGAACTGCTCGACGTGCAGGGCGGGACGATCGAATCCAGGATCCGGCGTCTCGCCGAGCCGGTGCAGACCGACCCGGTGCTGCTGGCGCAGCTCGCGGAGGCCGGGATCCGGCCCGGCGCCACGGCGACGTTCTCGCTCTCGCAGGGCGGGCACTTCGTCCGCATCGAAGTCGCCGGCCATGCCGACAACGCGATCGATCTGCCGCGCGAGTCCGCAGCGCACCTCTTCGTCAATTCCTGACCTCTCCCCATCCCAATCACTGCTGCGGCGGGTCATGGCGGCCGGTCGCGGATGGAGCTGATAGCACCAGAAGGAGTCGATGTGTCGACCGCAACGCCCGAAGCGCACGTCCGCGAGATCACCGAGATCGTGGAGTACCGGAGCCGGAACGAACCCGAGTTCCTCCAGGCGGTGCACGAGGTGCTCGACACGCTGATCCCGGTGCTCGCCGAGCATCCCGAGTTCGTCGGGGCGAACGTGCTCGGGCGCCTGGTGGAGCCCGAGCGGCAGATCATGTTCCGGGTGCCGTGGGTGGACGATGCGGGCGAGGTGCAGGTGCATCGCGGCTTCCGCGTACAGTTCAACTCCGCGCTCGGCCCGTTCAAGGGCGGGCTGCGCTTCCATCCGAGCGTGAACCTCTCGGTGATAAAGTTCCTCGGCTTCGAGCAGATCTTCAAGAACGCGCTCACCGGTCAGCAGATCGGCGGCGGCAAGGGCGGATCCGACTTCGACCCGAGGGGTCGCAGCGACCTCGAGGTGATGCGCTTCTGCCAGAGCTACATGACCGAGCTCTACCGCTATATCGGTGCTCAGACGGATGTGCCTGCCGGCGACATCGGGGTCGGCGGCCGAGAGATCGGCTACATGTTCGGCCAGTACCGGCGGCTCACCAACGGTCACGAGTCGGGCGCGCTCACCGGCAAGGGCACGGGGTGGGGCGGCGCCGAGGTGCGCACCCAGGCCACCGGATACGGCACGGTCTACTTCGCCGAGGAGATGCTGGCGCGCGCCGGCGAAGGCATGGAGGGCCGCCGCGCCATCGTCTCGGGATCGGGCAACGTCGCGATCTACGTGATCGAGAAGGTGCAGCAGCTCGGAGCCAAGGCGATCACCGCATCGGACTCGTCCGGCTACGTCGTCGACGAGCAGGGCATCGACCTCGCGCTGCTGAAGCAGGTAAAGGAGGTCGAGCGCGGGCGGATCTCCGAGTACGCGGAGCGGCGCGCGGGTGCGCGCTTCGTCGAAGGCCGTTCGGTCTGGGAGGTGCCCGGTGACCTCGCGTTCCCGTGCGCCACGCAGAACGAGCTCGACGAGGCGGGGGCCCGCAAGCTGCTCGACGGCGGCGTGCGCGCCGTCACCGAGGGCGCCAACATGCCGACCACGCCGGCGGCGGTGACGCTGTTCCAGCAGGCGGGTGTGCTGTTCGCCCCGGGCAAGGCGGCGAACGCGGGCGGTGTTGCGACCTCGGCGCTCGAGATGAGCCAGAACGCCGCACGGGACCGCTGGGACTTCGAGCAGAGCGAGGAGCGCCTGCACCGGATCATGCGCGACGTGCACGATTCGACGTACTCGGCGTCCGAGCGCTACGGCCGGCCGGGGGACTACGTGCTCGGGGCCAACACCGCGGGCTTCGTCACCGTCGCCCGGGCGATGATCGACCAGGGCGTCGTCTGAGGCGTCCGAGCGGTGACGGATCGGGGCGCGTGCTGCCGTCGACAGGCCGGATCTGACCCTGACCGAGTGCCTCGGGACCGCCCCTGGACCTTCAACTCAGACTTGAGATTTCGCTCGGTGTCGAGCGACCAGTGCCCGCAGGATCGTTGGAATTGCGGGGGAGTCGCCGTGGATTCTGGGAATCGTGACCGGAGCGTGACAATTCCGTGATGTTCGGTTAGTCTTGACGAGTTGCCCGGCTCGGACGGGCCTTTTCCGACGCGAGAACGTAAACGTTAGGCGAAACTTTGACTCAGCTCCCCGGTACGGCACAGACTCCCGGCACTGCAGTAGTGGTTGCACCTCGCAAGCGATCCTCGTCGGCCAAGCGCATCGGCCAGATGGTCGGCGCCGGCGTCATCAGCGCGGGGCTCGTGGGCGTGTTCGCCTTCCCGGCCTACGCGACGCCCGAGACCGAGGAACTGCGCTTCACCACGCCCGTGCAGCAAGAGCTCGTGACCGCCGACGCCGAGGCCTCGGTGCAGACGCAGCTCCCCGAGGCGAAGAAGGAGGTCGTCGCCACGCCCGCCGTCGTCACGACCACCGATGACGCCGCCGAGGACACGAGCAACGGCGGCTTCGACGGGAAGGACCTGCCGGCCGGCGAGGGGGCTTCGGGCCTCGTCGCGGCCGCACTCGCCCAGGTGGGCGACTACCAGGACTGCACCGCGGTCGTCGAGCGCGCGCTCCGCGCCATCGGCTACTCCGTCGGCGACCTCGGCACGATCCCGTCGCAGTACCTCGCCTACGGAAGCCTCGTCACGTCCGGCGGTTACGCCCCCGGCGACATCCTCTTCTGGCCGGGCAGCCACGTCGCCGTCTACATCGGCAACGGCCAGGCCGTGCACGGCGGCTGGAACGGCAGCACCGTGGTCGCAGGCCTCAGCACGATCCACGGGTACCCGTCGGCCGTCGTGCGGCTCAAGTGAGCTGATCCCGCTTCGCGTGGGGGCGTCGCCTGAGGCGGCGCCCTTTTCGCTACACTTCTAGAGTTCGCCTTTCGCCTTGGTAGCTCAGTGGATAGAGCACTTCTCTCCTAAAGAAGGTGTCGGAGGTTCGATTCCTCTCCAGGGCACTCCTTCGCTCAGTCGTACCTCTGAACAGCCACCTGCGCAGCGTCAGAAATCTGCACAGCGTCAGTGAAATTTCGCATTTTTCACTGACGCACTGCAGGTTTCTTACCGGCTGCAGACTCCTTATCCGCCGGCAAGGGTGAGCCCGAGCCGCGGGCGCGGCACGCGCGCTACGTCGACCCGAGAGGCGGATCCGCCAGCAGGCCCACCCGCTCTGCGAGGTACTGCTCGAGCGGGAGAGCGCCGTCGAGCGGTGCGCCGGCCCGCCAGCGCACC
>NZ_JBHSRW010000112.1:0-7174 GCF_042659205.1 Leucobacter soli | reverse complement strand
CGCGACGGGCGCGGGGTGGCGGAGGCCGAAGCCTCCGGATCCCCCGCGCCCGTCGCGCCCTCGTCCGGGACGACGCCATCGGCGTCGGCGTGAGCGGTCATGTCGCCTAGCTTGTCACTACGGCGGCGGTCAGCTGCGACATCGGCTCGCTCAGCGCGTTGAGCTTCGCCGCGAGCTCGGCTCGGGCATCGTCGTCCACCGTGTCGTAGAACACGAAGCCCTGATCGTAGGAGCCGTAGGTGTCGAGCAGAGCGAACATATCGGCGAAACGCTCGTCGAGCTGCGCGACGAGGTCGTCGGCGCTGTTCGCGAGCGCGATGCCGCGCGCGGTGTCGAAGGCGACGTAGGATCCCTCGACGTTCGCGTAGAAATCGTAGAGGTCGGTGTGCGCGAACTCGTTCTCCTCACCGGGGAGCTTGCCGTCGGGAGCGGAGACCTCGTCGAGCAGGCCCTTGGCGCCTTCCGTGATGTCGGCGAGCGTCAGGGTGAAGTCGGGCGAGGCCACCTTCTCCTTCAGCTCGGTGACATCGGCGACCAGCTGCGCGCCGAGCTCGGCCCGGTCCTCGGAGCTCAGCGGCTCCAGATCGGGGTCGCCCGGGTAGTCGCCGTTCGCCACGGCGGCATCGTTCCACAGATCCATCTCGATCCGGTGGAAGCCGGTGAAGGGGATGCCTTCCTCGTCGGCGCCGGGCTTGCGGTAGTCGATCTTCGGGTCGAGGTCGCCGAACTGCTCGGCCGTGGGCTCGATGCGCTCGTAGTTGACGCGCGCGAGCGGGAAGAGCTGCTTCGCGGTCTCGTCGTCGCCGGAGGTGTAGGCCTCGACGAACTCCTCGACCTTGGGCAGGAGCTCCTCAGTCTGAGTCTTGACGTAGGCGACGTACTGGGCGACGACCGCGTCCGCCTCGGGAGTGCTCTGCAGAGCCGCTCCGCTCACGCTGAAGGCGGTCTGGCCCACCCCGACGCCGATCATGCCGGGCTTGCAGGCGGTGAAGTAGTCGCCGGGGCCGACCTGCACGGTGAGATCGCGCGACGCGCCGGGGGCGATGTTCTCGACCTCGCCGACGATCGTGAGGCCGTTCTCGCCGAGCACGTAGAACTCGTTGACCTTGGTGCCCTCGTTCGTCACGGTGAAGACAAGGGTGCCGCTCTCGGCGGTCGCGGTCTCGACGGCGCAGCCGTCGTCCGAGGCCGTGACGGCGATCTGCTGCTGGGCGTCGCCGCCCGCGTTGGGCACGCAGCCGGTCAGGGCGATCGTGGCCGCGGCGAGGCTCGTCACTGCGATCGCGCCTCGGGTCGTGATGGTGGTCACTGCTGTTCCTTTCGTACGGTGGTCGTGCGCCTTCCGTCCCTCGCCGCGTAGGACTTGACGAGGAAGAGCGGAAGGACGATGAGGAGATAGAGCGCCCAGACGATGACCTCGAGCTTGGTCATCTCCGGAGAGAAGCCGATCGTGCCCTTCAGCAGCACGCCGAGTACGCCGTCGGGCGGGATGATGTGCGGAATCTGGAAGGCCCATGCGGCCTCGCCGAACCAGGAGGCTGCGAAGGCGCCCGCGCCGATCGGCGCCGCCATGAAGGGGCCGGGCAGCGCGCCGGCCTCCTGCAGGTCGTGGATCCCGTAGGCGGCGATGCCTGCGGCGAAGAGGATCAGCAGGACCCCGGACCAGCGGAAGAAGCGGGTGAGGTCGATGCGGAGCAGGCCCCGGTACATGGCCCAGCCGAGGAGCACCGCGACCACGACGCCGGAGACCGCCGAGAGGAATCCGAGCAGCGGCGAGATATCGCTGGCCCGAGTCGTGGCCCAGATGAAGAGCGCCGTCTCGATCCCCTCGCGCGCGACCGAGACGAAGCCGACCGCGGCGATCCCCCAGCCGCCGCCGACGAGCGCGCGATCCATCTGCTGCCGCAGGTCCTCCGACATCCCTCTCGCCATGCGCAGCATCCAGAACACCATCCAGGTGACCATGACGACTGCGAGGAGCGACAGCAGTCCGCCGATCATCTCCTGCGCGGTGAACGACAGGCCGTACGCACCGAAGGTGAGGATGGCGCCGAGGATCAGCGAGAGGAGGATCGCTGCGGCGACGCCGACCCAGATCTTGCGCACGGCATCGCGGCACCCGACCCGATTCGCGTAGGCGAGCAGCACACCGACCACGAGGGCCGCCTCCAGGCCTTCTCGCAGGCCGATCAGCAGCGTGGCGATCACGACGGCTCCCCTCGGGTGCCATCTCGGCACCAACATGTGATGTTGGTAAGGCTATCCTTACCAGCTAAACCTACCACATGTTCATCAGATGATTGCCGCCATCGCGATCCGCGGGTACGCACCCGAAGACGGCACCCGCGGATCCGAGAGCTCGTCTCCTAGCGGAACGCGCGTCCGAGCAGCGTCTCGGCGCTCCGGCGGGGGCCGGTGAAGAACGGCGTCTCCTCGATCACGTGCCGGCGGGCGCCCGTAGCCCGGAGCTCGCGCATGAGGTCGACGATCCGGAAGAGTTCGTCGGCTTCGAATCCGAGCAGCCACTCGTAGTCGCCGAGGCCGAACGAGGCGACCGTGTTCGCCAGCACATCGCCGTAGTCCCGCGCTGCGGCGCCGTGCTCTCGCAGCATCTGACTCCGCTCGGCATCGGGCAGCAGGTACCACTCGCGCCCTCGCACGAACGGGTAGATGCAGAGATATCCCTTGGGCTCCTCCCCCGCGAGGAACGCGGGGACATGCGAACGGTTGAACTCGGCGGCGCGATGCACCCCGATGTTCGACCAGACCGGCGCGAGGCGGCCGGCTGACTCCTCGAGCACCGCACGATAGGCCGCCTGCAGCGCACCGGACGTCGGCGCGTGCAGCCAGAGCAGAAGATCGGCGTCGGCGCGGAATCCGGAGACGTCGTACCATCCCCGCACGGTGAGACCGGCCGTCGCGCAGAGACGATCGATGATCGCCCGGATCGCCTCGCCGCCCGGCGACGGCGCACTCGGATCCTCGCGGAACACGGCGTACATCGTGTAGTTGACCGCGCTGTTGATCTCTTCAGCGATGTCGGAATGGTCGATGTGCGGAGCAGCGGAGGGCTGTGCAGCAGAGGGCGATGCAGCGTTGTCGGTCACGGGGAGGTCTCCTTCGTTCTTTCGTGTGTTCTGCGTTCGAGTCACGGGCGCGGTGCCGCTCAGTCCTCGTCGCCTGCGAGCACCGGGACCCCGGTCACCTCGCCGTGCCGCATCCGGCAGCTGCCGGGCGGAGCGACGTCTGGGAAGGCCCCCAGCGCACCGACGGTCGGCGCCTCTGCAGCTTCGCCGCGTTCTCGTGCGGCGCGCTCCAGGATCATGTCGACGAGGCCCGAGACGAAGGCCGGGCGCACGCTCGCCGTGCCCGCGCGGACGGCTCGGATCCCGTGATCCCTGGCCGTCTCCAGCGCCTCGATGTCGAGGTCGAACGCGACCTCCATGTGGTCGGAGACGAAGCCGATAGGCGCGATCACGATCTTGCGCACTCCGTTCGCGGCGAGTTCTCCGATGTGATCGTTCACGTCGGGCTCGAGCCAGGGCACGCGCGGGTCTCCCGAACGGGAGCAGTACGCGAGCGAGGAGTCGAAGCTCGCAGCGGTGCGCGCGGCGAGGATCCGGTCGAGCTCGGCTCGCACGTCCTCGTGCTGCTCGCGATAGCCGTCCCCGGTCTCGGCCGAGGCGTCCTGCATGGTGTCCGGGATCGAGTGCGTCACGTAGACGATGTGCGCGCCGTCGAGGCCGCCGGCTGCCGCGACGGTCTCGCTGCCATACCCCTCGCCCAACCGGGCGGCAGCCTCGAGGATCGCCTCGGCGTTCGCCTCGACGAAGCCCAGATCGTTGAAGAACGGTCGCAGCATGTCGATCCGCAGTTCGTCACCGAGCTCGGCCCGCGCCGCGGCGAGGTGCTCCCTGTACTGCCGGCTTCCGGAGTAGGAGGCGTAGGCACTGGTGACCAGTGTCAGGATGCGCTTGGCGCCGAACGCCTGCGCGTCGCGGAGCGTATCCACGGTGTAGGGATGCCAGTTCCGGTTGCCCCAGACGACCGGCAGCTCGACGCCTCGCCGATCCAGTTCGGCGCGCAGCGCGACCAGCAGTGCCAGGTTCTGCTCGTTGATCGGGCTCTTGCCGCCGAAACCGTAGTAGTGCTCCCCGACCTCCTTCAACCGCGCTTCGGGGATCTGCTTGCCGCGGGTCACGTTCTGCAAGAACGGGAGGACGTCGTCGGGGCCGTTCGGGCCGCCGAACGAACAGAGGAGCAGGGCGTCGTAGGGCTGAGCTGAGCGAACCATATCCTGCACGCTATCGGAGCCTTCCTGTACATCTGATGTGATACATCTGATCTGAACTTCTCAGTGTTCCATCGACGGTTCAGCGACCGAACAGCGCTGCGACGGCGTCACTCGCCTGCTCGGCTCGCCCCTCGCGACCGAGGGCGCGGATCCGCGTCATCGGGTCGTGCAGCAGACGCCCGGCGAATCGCCGAAGAGCCAGTTCGGCCTCGCTCTCCCCTGTATCGACGACGCCGGAGCCGGAACGGGAGCCCCTGCGCGAACGGTCGACCTCGTCCTCGAGCAGCGCGAGCACGTGCTCGCGAACCGCCAGCAACGCCGGAAGAGCCGTGCGCTCGGCCAGGGAGGCATCGAACTCCTCGACGGCCTCCCGCACGATCCGGGCGGCTTCCGCCTCCACGCCGAGGCCGCGCCCGCCGCCGACACTCGCCATCTCCTCGAGATCGAGCAGGCGGATGTTCGGGAGGTCGGCCACCCCCGGATCGATGTTCCGAGGCATACCGAGATCGACCAGCACGCGCGTCGCTGCGGGGCCGGGCGCGACGAGCTCCTTCGGCGTGAGCAGAGGCTCGTCGACGCGGCTGCAGGCGATCACCAGCTCGGACTCCGCGAGCGCGTCCGCGAACCCGCCGGCGCCCACCGCCTCGAGCCCTCTTGCCGCGGCGTACGACTCGGCCCGGCCCGAGGGCGAATGCACCTGGATGCGGCGCGCGCCGCGCGCCCGCAGCGCGGTGACGACCGCCCCCGCGTATGCGCCTGTTCCCACGAGCAGGATCGGCAGCTCCGGCCAGGGCGCCAGGTCATCTTCGACCAGGTCGAGCGCGAACCGGACGATGGATCGACCGGCCGAACGGACCGAGGTGTGCTGCTTGACGCTGCGGCCGGTTCGTGCGGCGGCCTGGAACAACCGCTCGAGCCGGTGGGTCACGGTGCCGCGCTCCCGTGCCCCGGCATGCGCGCGGCGCACCTGACCCGCGATCTCCTCTTCGCCCAGGACCACCGATTCGAGGCCGGCGGTCACGGAGAACAGGTGTTCGACCGCTCGACGGTCGGCGCGCACGGAGGCGGACCGTCGCACTTCCGCCCCGGGAACGCCGGCGATCCCGGCGATCCGTTCGATCACGGCCTCTCCGAGCGCCTCCCCCTCGACACCCGCGGTCGCCTCGTCCGGCGCGTTCGGAGCGTCGAGGTAGAGCTCGAATCGATTGCAGGTCGAGAGGACGATCGAACCGTCAGAGAGCGAAGGATCGGATACCGCGACGGCGATGGACTCGCCTCCGCGTGCGAGCCGTTCGAGCAGGGCGAAAGGCGCGTTGCTGTGATCGAAGGAGATGGAAAGGAGCATGATCCCTGTTCGAGGACGATCTGATCTGGTGTTCCAAAGGGTAGTTCATCGAAGCTGAGTACATCTGATCTACCACATCAGATCTATAAGCTAGCATCACGTCTGATGAACATTCTCTCAGGTTCGCACCCGCTCATGGATGGGCGGACGAATAACGCCCCGCTGATCCGCGCCCTCCGGGGCGAACGACCCGAGCGCACCCCGGTCTGGTTCATGCGACAGGCGGGGCGCTCGCTTCCCGAGTACCGCGCCCTGCGCGCCGAGAACGGCATGCTCGAGGCCTGCCTCGATCCCGCTCTCGCGAGCGAGATCACACTGCAACCCGTACGCCGGCACGGGGTCGACGCGGCGGTCTTCTTCAGCGACATCGTCGTGCCGTTCCGCCTGGCCGGTGTCGATGTCGAGCTCGTATCCGGACGCGGGCCGGTGTTCACCGAGCCCGTGCGCACGAGCGACGACGTCACCCGGCTCCGAGCCGAGCACGGCGCCGATCGCTTGCGCGAAGCGCTGGATCCGGTGCGCGAGGCGGTTCGGCTCACGACCGCGGAGCTCGGGGGCACCCCCCTGATCGGCTTCACCGGAGCGCCCTTCACCCTCGCGGCCTATCTCGTCGAGGGCGGCCCCTCGCGCGATCACCTCCGTGCACGCACGCTCATGCACTCGGACCCGGATACCTGGCGTGCGCTGCTCGAATGGGCGGCCGAACTCTGCGGTGTTTTCCTGGAGGCGCAGGCCGAGGCCGGCGCGAGCGCGGTCCAACTCTTCGACTCGTGGGCGGGGTCGCTCTCGGCAGCGGACTACCGCGACCACGTGGCCTGGGCCTCGCGTCGCACGCTCGAACCGGTCCGGCGGCTCGGCGTGCGGGACGACCGAGAGGGCGACGGAGAGGCGTCGGCGCGCATCCGCTCCGTTCCGGTCATTCATTTCGCCGTCGGCTCCGGCCATCTGCTCGAGGAACTGGCGCAGGTCGGAGTGGATGCGCTCGGGGTCGATTGGCGCACGCCGCTCGACGACGCGAGCCGTCGACTCGGGCACCTGTTCCCACTGCAGGGCAACCTCGATCCGGCATTCCTCGGCGCACCGCCCCGGGTACTCGAGGATCACGTCGCCGACGTGCTCCGCCGCGGCGAGCAGGCGCCGGCGCACGTGCTGAACCTCGGTCACGGCGTGCCGCCGACGGCCGACCCCGACGTATTGAGCCGGATCGTGGAGCTCGCTCATGGCGACTGACCGCCGTCCCTCACGCATAGGCGTCATCGGCGGCGGGATCGCCGGCCTGATCGCCGCGCGAGACCTCGCCGCCGCCGGTGCGGACGTGCTGCTACTCGAGTCGTCTGAGCGACTGGGCGGGCGCATCCGCCGCGAAGAGCTCGACGGCATGCACATCGACATCGGTGCGGAATCGTTCGCGACGCGCGGTGGCGGCGTCGAGGAGCTGCTGGCCGATCTCGGCCTGCAGGACGCGTTGGTCCGCCCGGCGCCACTCGGCGCCTGGGTCGTCGAGCAGCGATCGGGCTCCGGGCGGGACGGGGCGG
>NZ_JBHSRW010000111.1:0-7356 GCF_042659205.1 Leucobacter soli | reverse complement strand
CGATCGGCGTCGCGCGCAACTGCGGGCGATCCGCCGCCACCATCGCGGGTGCGACGGCGACGCCGATGCCGCGCTCCGCGAAACGCAGTGCGGCGTCCATCTCGGCGCCGGCGACGACGACCTCGGGGGTGAGGCCCTCCGCCGCGAACGCCGCGTCGACCGCGGCGCGAACGTCGTAGCTCTCCGCGAACATGATCTGCGGCACCTCCGAGAGGCGGCGCAGGGTCACGGCTTCGCCGGCCTTCGCGCCGGTGTCGACGAACGGATCCGGGAGCGCGGCCGACGAGACCGCGACGAGACGCTCGCTCAGGATGGCCTCGCGATCGAGTACGGCGCGGGCGGCTCCCGACGAGACGCTCGTGACGATCAGCACCAGATCGAGCGCGCCCTCCATCAGCGCCGAGATGAGGGTTCGGGAGCCGCGCTCGAGAATCTCGATGTCGATGCCGGGATGGGCCTCATGGAACTCTGCGAGCGCCTCGGCGACGAGACTCGTGCAGAGCGTCGGCGTCGCACCCAGCCGCACCCGCCCGCGGCGCAGGCCGACGAGCTCGGCCATCTCGTCCCGTGCGGTTTCGGCGTCCGCCAGCATGCGCCGGGCGATCGGCAGGAGGTGTTCGCCGGCCGCGGTCAGGGTCACGTTGCCGCGGGCTCGGTGGAAGAGTTCGACGCCGAGCTCCCGTTCGAGGGCGGCGATCTGCCGGCTGAGCGAGGGCTGGGCGAGGTGCAGGCGATCCGCGGCGCGCGTGAAGTGGCCGAGGGCTGCGACCTCGACGAATCCGGTCAGTTGCTCGAGGTTCATGTCGATAGCGTATCTGCATCGTCAGCATCCGATCTATTCATTAGAGTAATCGTCGTGCGATCCCTAGCGTGGTCGGCATGAGCATCAACGCATCCGAACACGTCTCCGCACGCACCGAACGACTCCTCTCGACCTCGGTGCTCGTCATCGGCACGGGCGGAGCGGGGCTCCGAGCCTCGATCGAGCTCGCCGAACGCGGCGTCCAGGTGCTCGCGGTCGGCAAGCGGCGCAAGCACGACGCCCACACGACGCTCGCCGCAGGGGGGATCAACGCCGCGCTCGGCACGATGGATCCCGAGGACAGCTGGGAGCAGCACGCGGCCGACACACTGCGCGAATCGTACTTCCTCGCGGATCCGGCCATCGTCGAGATCGTGGCGAAGGGCGCGGCTCGCGGGATCGAGGATCTCGAGCGGTGGGGCATGCCGTTCGCAGGGGAGGCCGACGGCCGCATCAGCCAGCGCTTCTTCGGCGCGCACAAGTACCGCCGCACCTGCTACGCGGGCGACTACACGGGTCTGGAGATCCAGCGCACGCTGTTGCGGCGCGCACGCGAGCTCGAAGTACCCATCGTCGACACGATCTACATCACCCGCCTCCTGGCCGATGACGGCCGCATCTTCGGCGCCTACGGCTTCGACGTCGTCGACGGCACGCCGGTCATCATCCACGCGGACGCCGTGATCCTGGCCGCCGGCGGTCACAACCGCATCTGGCGCAACACGTCCTCGCGACGCGATGAGAACACCGGCGACTCGTTCCGCCTAGCCGCGCTCGCGGGCGGCAGGATCCGCGATGCGGAGCTCGTGCAGTTCCACCCCTCGGGCATCCTGGAGCCCGCGGACGCCGCCGGCACCCTCGTCTCCGAGGCCGCGCGCGGAGAGGGCGGCATCTTGCGCAACGCGCTCGGCGAGCGCTTCATGGAGAAGTACGACCCCGAACGGATGGAACTCTCGACCCGCGATCGTGTGGCGCTCGCGAGCTACACCGAGATCATCGAGGGCCGCGGCACGACGAACGGCGGCGTGTTCCTCGACGTCTCGCACCTGCCGCGCGAGACGATCTTCGAGAAACTTCCCCGGGTCTACCGCACGCTCATCGACCTGCAGATGCTCGACATCACCGAGGAGCCGATCGAGATCGCGCCGACCGCGCACTACTCGATGGGCGGCGTCTGGGTGCGCCCGGAGGATCACGGCACCGGGGTGGCCGGACTCTACGCGATCGGCGAGGCCTCCAGCGGTCTGCACGGAGCGAATCGTCTCGGCGGCAACTCGCTCATCGAGCTGCTGGTCTACGGGCGCATCACCGGCACCGACGCCGCCGACTACGTTACGAACCTGACGAGTGTCTCGCGCTCGCACGAGGTCGTCGCCGAGGCGCGCGCCGAGATGCAGGGCCTGCTCGCGAGCCGTGGCACCGAGACCCCGCGTCTGCTGCAGCGCGCACTGCGCGACCTGATGACCGAGCACGCCGGCGTGGTGCGCAGCGAGGCCGGTCTGACAGCAGGCCTGCGGCAGCTCGATGAGATCGAGGCGCGCGCGGCGGGCCTCGGCGTGCATCCCGATATCGCCGGCTTCGACGACCTCGTGCACGCCTTCGACCTCTACGGCTCGCTGCTGGCGGCTCGGGCGACGCTCGAGTGCGCCAGGGAGCGCCGCGAGACGCGCGGGTGCCACAACCGCTCCGACTTCCCCGAGCAGCGCGAGGAGCTGCGCGGCAACTTCGTATGGACCCCGCAGAGCGGCCCCGTGTTCGAGCCGCTGCCGGAGGCGCCTGCGGCGTTCGCGCACCTCGCGGAGGAACGGATCGACGATTCCGTCGCGGGCAAGCTGGTGGAGTAGCCCTCGGCCGACGAAGGTGAGCCTTCCCTCCCTTGCGCCTGCGGCGTATCGGAGTAGCGTGGAGTCAACGCCGATGCGCTCTGCCGCATCTCGGTGCGACGATACGAACGGAGCGGAACCCATGACTGTGACGAAGAAGACCTCGGTGACCGTCGCCAAGGGCGAACTCGATCGACCCGCTGGTGTGGCGCGCTACCTCGCCCCGGTGGTGCGCGACCTCGTCGCGCTCGCCGTGAACGGCAAGCAGGCGCACTGGCATGTGCGCGGCGCCAACTTCATCGGCGTGCACGAGTTCCTCGACGACCTCGTGGACCACGCGCAGGAGGGCGCGGATACGGTCGCCGAGCGGATCGTCGCGCTCGGTCTCCCGGTCGATGCGCGGATCGGCACGGTCGCGGCGAAGACCAGCACGCCGGAGATGAGCGACGGATTCCAGGCGTCAGTGGTGACGGTGGCCGAAGTCGTTGCGCAGCTCGACGCCGTGATCGAGACGATCTACACGGCGATCGACGGACTCGACGACATCGATCTGCCGAGTCAGGACATCGCGATCGAACTGGCCCGCCAGCTCGACAAGGATCGCTGGTTCCTCTTCTCCCACTACGCGGACTGAGCGGCCGGCGCCGACCGATGATCCCGCGGTCGGTCTACGCGGACTGGGCGCGGTACTCGGCCGCTGCCGCCCAGATCTCGGCGAGCTCCGACTCCACGCGGCTCCAGTGGTCGCGAGCGGCCGGGGATCCCTGCGCGCCGGCCCACAGTGCGATGTGACGACCGCTGAGCGGATCCCCGCGCAGCCACTCGTCCAGCCACGCCTCGACGGCGTCGACCACGGCGCTGCCGTCGGGTCCGCCCGGCCGGGGCGCGACGCAGGTGACTCCGACACCGGTCGGGACCGGCAGCTCGATGGGCTCGGCGGACGCGCATTCCACGAAGACCCGCCCGTAGGCGGTCGGCGGGAGCTGGGCGCACCACTCGCGGAGAACGGGGAGGTCGCCGGCGTCACCGGCCGCGAGCACGCAGTCCAGGTAGCTCGGGTCGATGAAGATGAGCTCATCCTGGGCGCGGTCGTCGTGGTTCACGCTTCCATTTTAGGCACACCTCAACAACATCGGATGAATCTTTCGGAGAAAGTTCAGCATTGCATCCGAACGGGTCGCGAAACGGTGCCCTGACGGGACGCCGGATAGCGACGGGCGACGGATCGAGCGGAGGGCGGCGGATCGCCGCGTCACCGGGGCTGGGGATCCAGACCGGCCTCGATGAACGTCTCGACCCGCTCCGTGTGCGGCGCGAAATCGAGCATGTCGGTGTGGAGCCCGAGGTCCCGGTCCACGTGCAACGCCATCGCATGCGCGGCATGACGGACGTCGCGCTGCTCGATCGCCTCCAGCACCGCTCGATGGTCCAGATGCATGGTCTCGACGGTCGTGCCGAGGAACACCAGGCCGCGGTCGCTCGCGCTGCGCAGAACGGC
Organism: Leucobacter soli; assembly: GCF_042659205.1. NCBI lineage: Bacteria > Bacillati > Actinomycetota > Actinomycetes > Micrococcales > Microbacteriaceae > Leucobacter > Leucobacter soli. The sequence continues at coordinate 3,233 of NZ_JBHSRW010000111.1, read as the reverse complement.
CATCACGCCGGAATAGAGTTCGAGCAGCAGCTTGCTCCCGCTCGCCTCGACGATCAGCCGGTGGAACGAATCGGGCCGGTCGATCGCGATGTGCCGATCCGCCTCCTCGGACCGCGACACCAGGCTGCGCTCGTACGCCGCCCGAAGCGCGGCCGCTTGTTCATCGCTGCGATGCACCGCGGCCGACTGCGCCGCTTCGATCTCGAGCGAGCGCCGGTAGATCAGCACCTCCTCGAGATCCTGATCCGCGAGGAACTCGGTCAGCAGCGAACTGACCGGGGTGCGCGCCCGGACGAACGTGCCGACGCCGGGAACGGTCTCGAGCATGCCGAGCGTCGCGAGCGAGCGCACCGCCTCGCGCACGGTCGACTTGCCGACGCCGATGAGCTCCATGAGCTCGGGCTCCTTCGGGATGAGCTCGCCGATGGCCCACTCGCCGCTCGTGATCCGGGCGCGGAGGAAGGTCAGCGTATCGCGCGCCTTCTGCGAACCGCTCTGGAATGATGGCATGCGAACCTCGGCCGTTGGAGTGTGGAGCCCCCGTGCAACGGGCCGGACGGGGTCTCCTCACTATAGCGAACGCGCGGCTGCGCGTGCCGCGCCCGGGAGCGCCGCGACGATCCGCTCCACGGCCGCGTCGTCGTGCGCAGCGGTGACGAACCAGGCCTCGAACGCGCTCGGCGGCAGGTTGACGCCCTGGTCCAGCATGGCGTGGAAGAACGCCCGGTAGCGTACCGTCTCCTGCCGCTGCACCTCGGCGTAGCCCCGAGGAGCGGCGGCGAACTCGCCGAAGAGCACGCTGAAGAGCGTGCCTGCCCGCTGCACCCGGTGCGGTACGCCGGCTCCGTCGAGGGCGGACGAGACGGCTCCCGCGATCGCGTCCGCGGCTGCGGCGATCCGGCTGTAAGCGGCGGCATCGGCATGTCGCAGGGTCGTCAGGCCGGCGGCGAGGGCGACCGGATTGCCCGAGAGCGTTCCCGCCTGGTAGACGGGGCCGAGCGGGGCGAGCAGATCCATCAGATCGGCTCTCCCGCCGACCGCGGCGAGGGGGAGTCCGCCGCCGACGACCTTGCCGAACGTCAGGAGATCGGGGGCGACCGGGTCGCCCGTCCCGTCGCCGCGCAGCTCGTCGCCGAGGACGCCCAGGTAGCCCGAGGGCCCCGCGCGGAAGCCGGTGAGCACCTCGTCGAGGATCACGAGTGCGCCGTGACGGTGGGCGAGCTCGATCATGCTGCGGGTGAAGCCGGGCTCGGGCGGCAGCACGCCCATGTTGGCCGCCGCGGCCTCGGCGATGATCGCGGCGATCCGCTCACCGTGCTCGGTGAAGGCGGCCTCGAGGGCGGGCAGATCGTTGTAGGGCAGGACGAGGGTCTGTGCCGCGGTCGCCTCGGTGACTCCGGCGGATCCAGGCAGCGACAGGGTCGCGAGCCCGGATCCGGCCTCTGCGAGCAGTCCGTCGGAGTGTCCGTGATAGTGCCCGGCGAACTTCACGAGCAGCGGACGGCCGGTGGCCCCGCGCGCGAGGCGGATCGCGGTCATGGTCGCTTCGGTGCCGGTGGAGACGAGACGCAGGCGCTCGACCGCCGGCACGCGGGAGATGATCTCTTCGGCCAGCTCGGCCTCCGCGGGCACGGATGCGCCGAAGCCGAGACCCCGTTCCGCCGCGCTCTTCACCGCGTCGATCACGGCGGGATGGGCGTGCCCGAGCAGGGCCGGTCCCCAGGCCGCCACCAGATCCGTGTACTCGTTGCCGTCCGCGTCGGTGACGTAGGCGCCTCGGCCCGAGACCAGGAAACGCGGCGCCCCGCCGACGGAGGCGAAGGCCCGTACCGGCGAGTTGACACCCCCGGGGATGACCCGGCCCGCGCGCGCGGCGAGCTCCTCGCTTCGCGCTGTGCTGCTCCGCGTGCCCGCGTGCCGCCCCGCGCTCACTTCAGCCATCCCGCGAGCTCGACGGCGAAGTAGCTCAGCACGGCATCTGCTCCCGCACGTCTGATACCGGTGACCGTCTCCTCGATCACGCGTCTCCGGTCGATCCATCCGTTCGCGGCGGCGGCCTCGATCATCGCGACCTCGCCCGAGACCTGGTACGCCCAGACCGGAACCGGACTCATCGCGGCGACGTCGGCGAGCACATCGAGGTAGCTCATCGCCGGCTTGACCATCACGATGTCTGCGCCCTCGTCGAGGTCGAGGGCGGCCTCGCGCAGGCCCTCGCGTCGATTCGCCGGATCCTGCTGGTAGCCGCGACGGTCCCCGACGAGCTGCGAATCCACGGCCTCGCGGAACGGCCCGTAGAAGGCCGAGGCGTACTTGGCCGCGTAGGCCAGGATCGCGGTGCGCTCGAAGCCCGCGCCGTCAAGGGCGCTCCGCACGGCGGCGACCTGCCCGTCCATCATGCCCGAGAGGCCGAGCAGCGCGGAGCCGGCCTCCGCCTGCGCGAGGGCCATCGCGCAATAGCGGTCGAGCGTCGCGTCGTTGTCGACCTCCGGCGACCCGCCGTCGGGGGCTTCGGCGAGCACCCCGCAATGGCCGTGATCGGTGAACTCGTCGAGACAGAGGTCGGTCTGGACGACGAGGGCGTCGCCGACTTCTCGGGCCAAGGCGCGGGTCGCGGCGTTCAGGATGCCGTCTGGGTCGTCGGCGGCGCTGCCTCGCGCATCGCGGGCGGCCGGCACGCCGAAGAGCATGACACCGCCGATGCCAGCCTCCGCCGCCTCGGCAGCGGCGCGGACGAGCGAATCGATCGTGTGCTGCTGGACGCCGGGCATCGACGAGATCTCACGGGGCGCGGCGAGGCCCTCGCGGACGAACATCGGGAGGATCAGCTCGGCCGGATGCAGTCGGGTTTCCGCCGTCAGTCGGCGCATCGCCGGGGTCGATCGCAGGCGGCGGGGGCGGATGACCGGGGTCATGCGTGGGCTCCTTCGGTGGGTGCGGATAATGCCTCCCCGAGCGCGTCGAGCAGCCCGGGAACGGTGTGGACGGCCGATACGACCGCGGCGCGCAGCCCGTGGGAGGCGAGCGCACGTGCGGTGGGTCCGCCGATCGCGGCGAGCCGGGTGCGCGGCGGGATCGGCGCGAATCGTTCGGAGACCTCGTGCGCGGCGGATCCGCTCAGGACGAGAAGCGCATCGATGCGTCCCGCGGCCACCTCCGCCTCGACGGCCGGGTCGCGTGGTGCGGCGACCGTGCGGTAGGCGCCGACTCGCTCCGGGCGGTGCCCGGCGGCA
>NZ_JBHSRW010000110.1:0-7693 GCF_042659205.1 Leucobacter soli | reverse complement strand
GCGGGCATCGGCGTGCGGCCGATGCGCAGCCGGATCCTGCTCGTCGTCATCGCCGTCGCCCTGATGGCGGTCGCCACCGCGTCGACCGGGCCGATCCCGTTCATCGCCCTCGCCGCCCCTCATCTCATGCGGCGTCTCACCCGCACCTCCGGCGTGCCGCTCGCGGGGGCCGCCCTCATGGGCGGAGTGCTCGTGCTCGTCAGCGACCTCGTCGCGCGGAGGCTCTTCGCCCCCACCGAGCTCGCGGTCGGCATCGTCACCGGCGCTCTCGGCGGCGCCTACCTGGTCTGGCTGCTCATCGTCGAGAGGAAGCGCCTGTGGACGCGAACGCCCCGCTACCCGCCGGTTCCACGGCCCCGCCGGCGCCCGCCGCGCGACTGCGCGGCGAAGCCCTGCGCGCCGGCTACGGGCCCGGTCACGAGATCCTGCACGGTGTCGACGTCGAGGTGCTCGAGGGGGAGCTCACCGTGATCGTCGGCCCCAACGCCTGCGGCAAGTCGACCCTGCTGAAGGCGCTCGCGCGGATGCTCAGACCGACGGGCGGCCGGGCCCTCCTCGACGGCCTGCCCCTGACCGACTACCACCCGAAGGCGCTGGCCCGGCAGCTCGGCCTGCTGCCGCAGTCGCCCACCGCGCCCGAGGGCATCACCTTCAGCGACCTGGTCGCGCGCGGGCGGTACCCCCATCAGAGCCTGCTGCGGCAGTGGTCGCCCGGCGACGAGCGCGCGGTGGCGGAGGCGCTTGCCGCCGCGAACGTCGCGGATCTCGCGGAGCGACGGGTCGACGAGCTCTCGGGCGGGCAGCGCCAGCGGGTCTGGATCGCGATGGCGCTCGCCCAGCAGACGTCGATCCTGCTGCTCGACGAACCGACCACGTTCCTCGACGTCTCGCACCAGATCGAGGTGCTCGACCTCGCCCGGCGGCTGCAGCGCGAGGGTCGCACGGTGGTCGCCGTGCTGCACGAGCTGAACCTCGCGTTCCGGTATGCGACGCACGTGATCGTGATGCGCGACGGCGGGATCATCGGCCGGGGGGCGCCCGCCGAGATCGTGACGGCCGAGCTGATCGAGCGCGCGTTCGACCTCCCCTGCACGATCATCCCCGACCCGGTCTCGAAGACCCCGCTCGTCATCCCCGGGCGGGTCTGAACTCCGAAGGCCGGAGCGCTCCGCGGCAGGGACGGTCCGCGGCCCGAGCGCTCAGTCCCGCTCGACCACGACGAAGTCGCCGAGCGCGTGCAGGGCAACGGTCTCCGCGGCCAGTGCGGCATCTCCGGCGCGGATCCGGTCGAGGATCTCGTCATGGGCCTGCTGCCGGCAGGTGTCGTCGAGCGCGTGATCGATGCGACCGCTCGCGAGGAAGCCGCCGAGGGCGACGAGGAGCGCAGCGTGCAGCGACACGCTGAGCGGGGCGCAGCCTGCCTCGACGAGGCCCACGTGGAACTCCCCGGGCAGTCGTTCGCGACCCTCGCGGGGAGCGGCGACCTCGGCGAGGCGATCCAGCACGGTGCGGTCGTCGGATCCGGCCAGTCGACGCGCGGCCTCGGCTTCGATCGCGGCCCGCAACTCGAGGCACTCGGCGGGCCCGCGGCCCAGCAGCAGATCCTGCAGCACGCGGTCGGTCGGGGTGCGCGAGCGCACGAAGGTGCCCCGTCCGGCGGCCGTCTCGAGCATGCCGAGCTCGGTGAGTCCGCGCACCGCCTCGCGGATGGTCCCGCGGGCGACGCCGAACTGCTCGGCCAGTTCCAGCTCGCTCGGGATGCGCGTGTGCAGCTCCCACTCGCCGGAGACGATGCGCCGTCGCAACCAGTTCCTCGCCTGCTCGGAGCGGCTCCGCGCCTGTGCGGCCATGTTCGCCGTGCTACTCGGCGAGCAGCGTCTGGATCCGGCGCACACCCTCGAGCAACGCCTCGTCGCCGAGCGCGTAGCTGAAGCGCAGGTAGCCGCTCGGCCCGAACGCCTCGCCCGGCACCGCCGCGACCTCGGCCTCCGAGAGGATCAGGTCGGCCAGCTCGAGGGAGGTTCTCGGCGTCGTGCCGCGGATCTCGCGGCCCAGCGCGCCCGTCACGTCGACATAGGCGTAGAACGCGCCCTCGGGGGTCGGGCAGTGGAAGCCGGGCACCCGGTTCAGCTCGTCGACGATCAGCTTGCGCCGGCGGTCGAAGGCGAGCCGCATCTCCTCGATCGGCTCCTGCGGGCCGTTCAGCGCCGCGATCGCCGCGCGCTGCGCGATGTTGTTCACGTTCGAGCAGAGGTGCGACTGCAGGTTGGCGGCGCCCTTGATGATGTCGGCCGGGCCGATCATCCAACCGAGGCGCCAGCCGGTCATGGCGTAGGTCTTCGCGACGCCGTTGACGAGGATCGTGCGATCCGTCAGCGCCGGCACCGCCTCGACGATCGACACGGCGCGCACGCCGTCGTACACCAGGTTCTGGTAGATCTCGTCGGCGACGATCCAGAGGCCGTTCGCCTCGGCCCACTCGCCGATGGCCGTCGTCTCCTCGGGCGTGTAGACGGCTCCGGTGGGGTTCGAGGGCGAGACGAAGAGCAGCACCTTGGTGCGCTCGGTGCGTGCCGCCTCGAGCTGCTCCACCGTCACCTTGTAGCCCTGGTCGGCGCCGGCGAACACCTCGACCGGCACGCCGTCGGCGAGCTGGATCGCCTCGGGGTAGCTCGTCCAGTACGGTGCGGGCACGAGCACCTCGTCGCCCGGATCGAGCAGCACCTGGAACGCCTGGTAGACCGCCTGCTTGCCGCCGTTCGTCACGATGACCTGCGAGGCGGGGACCTCCCAGCCGGAGTCGCGCGCGGTCTTCGCCGCGATCGCCTCGCGCAGCTCCGGCAGCCCGGCCGCCGCGGTGTAGCGGAAGTTCTTCGGGTCGTCGAGCGCGGCCCGCACGGCGTCGACGGCGTGGGGCGGCGTGGGGAAGTCGGGCTCGCCCGCGGCGTAGCTGATGACGGGTCGGCCCTCGGCCTGGAGGGCCTTCGCCTTCGCATCGACCTTGAGGGTGGCGGACTCGGCGATGGCGCCGATCTTCTTCGACAGACGGGAGATGTTGGTCACACGCCAATCCTAGTTGTGCGCGGGGGAATCGTGTCGTGTCCGATGGAGGGCGAGCCTCTGCCGGAACCCTCGGATCGGCGGCCCTGGATCGCGGCCTGGGGTCGCCGGCGCCGAGGTCGGCGGGGCCGCCGCACGGAACCGCACGGAACCGCGCGGAACCGTCGAGGTAGTGAGGCGCCGTCGAGACAGTACGAGATCGTCGGGACTGTACGGGATCGTCCGTCGAAAGGATGCAGCGCGGACGATCGCGTACCGTCTCGTGCGTGCGTGCGTGCGTGCGTGCGTGCGTGCGTGCGGGCCGGGGCGACCGCATACTGCTTGGTGCGTACGTGGGTGCGTGCGGTTGATGGCGATCGCGTCTCCGAAGCAGAATCGCACCGATCTGCAGAATCGCACAGGGATATCGAGCGGATCGGTGTTCTTCTGCGGATCGGTGTTTTTCTGCAGATCGGTGTTTTTCTGCAGATCGGTGCATAGCTGCAGATGCCGGATCGGTCCTGCAGGATCGGTCCCGCGCCGGCGAAGCCTCGGTGAGGGAGGCTGGCGCGCCCGATCCTCAGGCCTCGTACGAGCGGCCCGGCAACCATGCCCGCGAAACTTCTGCTGAACAACAGGGGTACTGTGCTACTTTTGTTGAACAATCTGGTCATCCGGATATGAGCATCAGGGTTCGGAGGTCACATGCGAAGCATCGACCTGAACAGCGACGTGGGCGAGTTCTCCGGTCAGTGGGTCGTCGGCGACGACGACGCGATCTTCGCCCACATCTCGAGCGCGAACGTGGCCTGCGGGGGCCACGCCGGCGATCCCACCATCATCCGGGCGACCTGTCGTGCCGCCGCCGGACAGGGCGTGATCGTCGGAGCGCACCCGTCGTACCGAGACCTCGCCGGCTTCGGCCGCCGGTTCATCGACGTGCCGGCCGTCGAGCTCGCAGACGAGCTCATCGCCCAGATCGGGCTGCTGCAGGCCCTCGCGCATGCCGAGGGGACGTCGGTGCGCTACGTGAAACCGCACGGGGCGCTGTACAACGCGATCGTGAGCCATCGGCCGCACGCCCAGGCGGTGGTCGATGCGATCCGGGCCGTCGACCCCGCCTTCCCGCTCGTCGTGCCGCCGTTCTCCGAGGTCCAGCGGCGCGCCGAGGATGCGGGGGTGCGGACGGTCGTCGAGGCCTTCGCCGACCGCGCTTACACGCGCGACGGCGGGCTCGTCCCGCGCACGGAGCCCGATGCCGTCATCCACGACTCGGCCCTGGTCGTGGAGCGCGCGCTTCGCATCGTGGACGGGCACGTGCTGGCGATCGACGGCACGCGCATCGACATCGGCGCGGAGACGCTGTGCCTGCACGGGGACACCCCCGGAGCCGTCGAGCTCTCCGCGAGCATCGAACGCGCGCTCCACGAGGCCGGGGTCGAGACGCGGAGCTTCGTGGACCGATGAACGTCGACGCGGCAACCGAACCGAGGCGCACGGTGAAGCGGTCGGGGGATCGGGCGTTCCTGGTGGATCTGGGATCCCTCGAGGGCGCGATGGGTCTGCGCGCGCAGCTGGAGGAGCATCCGCCGAGCGGAGTGTCCGACGTCGTCGCCGCGGCGAGGACGGTGCTGGTCGTCGCACGGTCGCCCCGGTTCGTCCGGCCGCTCATCGAGTACGTCGAGTCGCTGAACGCCTCCGGCCGCTCGGGCCGGATCGGGCGAACGATCCGGATCCCCGTGTCTTACGAGGGCGAGGATCTCCGCGAGACCGCGGCGCGGATGGGGCGGAGCGTCGAATCCCTGATCGGCTGGCATTCCTCCGGGACCTGGACGGCCGCCTTCACGGGATTCGCTCCGGGATTCGTCTACCTCGTCGGAGAATCGGGAGTCCGCGTCCCCCGCCGCGAGTCGCCGAGGACCTCGGTTCCCGCCGGGTCGGTCGGACTGGCCGACAACTACTCGGCGGTCTATCCGCGCAGTTCCCCCGGCGGATGGCAGCTGATCGGCCGGACCGATGAGACGCTCTGGGACGAGTCCCTGGCCGACCCGGCGCGCATCCATCCGGGCGACCGGGTCCGCTTCGTGCCGGTGCGTCATCCGATCACCGGGTCCGTGCCGCGGGTCGAACCCGTCGCCCCGATCGAACGGGATCGGGCCGACGTCGTGATCGTGCAGCCCGGCGTGGGAGCGACGATCCAGGATCTCGGCCGGCCCGGGCACGCCGTGCTCGGCGTCGGGCCCGCCGGAGCGATGGATCGGTCGTCGTTCCGCCAGGCGAACCGGCTCGTCGGCAACTATGCGGGTCAGGCGGCTATCGAGGCGCTCGGGGCAGGGTTCTCGATCCGCGCCGAGACGGATCAGGTCGTCGCGGTGACCGGTGCGGCCGGCCGCCTCGCGATCCGGAGCGCGACCGATCGAACCGCGCGGTTCGGTCCGCGGAACCCGGCCGTGCGGACGCCGTTCGTGCTGCTCGCCGGCGAGGAGCTCACGATCGCGGAAGCCGATCGGGGGATCTGGAGCTATGCGGCGATCAGGGGAGGGATCGACGCGCCGGCGGTCCTCGAGAGCCGGTCGCGCGACACGCATTCGGGCATCGGGCCTTCCCCGCTCGCGCCGGGTGACGGGCTGGTCATCCGTGCCGCGGACGTCTCGGCCGTGGCGTCCAACCCGGAGGGGGAGCTGCGCTCGACGGTGCAGGACACGGAGCTGCGCTCGACAGCGCCCGAGACGGAGCTGCGCTCCGCGGCGCAGGAGACGGATCTGCGCGTGATCCCGGGCCCCCGCGAGGACTGGTTCACCACGGATGCCGTCGACGCGCTCTTCTCCGAGACGTGGACGGTATCCAACCGGTTCAGCCGCATGGCCTCGCGACTCACGGGTCGACCCCTCGAACGCGCGGTGCAGGACGAGCTCCAGAGCGAGGGCATCGTCCGCGGCTCGATCCAGGTGCCGCCCGACGGGCAGCCGCTGATCTTCGGCGCCGACCACCCGGTGACCGGAGGCTACCCGGTGATCGGCGTGATCGTCGACGCCGACCTCGACACGGCGGCGCAGCTGGGCCCCGGGGCGAGGGTGAGATTCGTGCGAAACGCCCGCGCCGAGACGGACGACGGACAGCAAGAACGGAGGGCGGACTCGTGAGGAAGGTGCTCATCGCCAATCGGGGCGAGATCGCGGCCCGGATCGCGCGCGCCTGCGACGACCAGGGGCTGGAGAGCGTCGCGGTCTACGCCGGAGTGGACGCGGACGCCCCGCATGTCTCCATCGCCACCGAAGCCTATGCGCTCCGCGGCGCCACCCCGTCGGAGACCTATCTCGATGGCGCTCAGCTGCTCGAGATCGCCGAGCGCTCCGGATGCGACGCCGTCCACCCCGGATACGGCTTCCTCTCCGAGAACGGGGACTTCGCCGAGGCCGTCGTCGAGGCCGGTCTGACCTGGATCGGTCCCTCCGCGAAGGCGATCAGACTGCTCGGCGACAAGGTCAGCGCCCGCGCGGTGGCCATGGCGGCCGGAGCCCCCCTCGCACCCGGCTCGGACGGACCGGTTTCGACGGCCGACGAGATCCGGGAGTTCGCGATCCTGCACGGGCTTCCCGTGGTCGTGAAGGCGGCATTCGGCGGTGGCGGGCGCGGGATGAAGGTCGTCGATGATCTCGACGAGATCGATGAGGCGTTCGCATCCGCGGTGCGGGAGGCGCGCCTCGCCTTCGGCCGCCCGGAGTGCTTCGTCGAGAAGTTCCTGGAGCGCCCACGGCACATCGAGGCGCAGGTGCTCGCCGACGCGGCCGGGAACGTGCGGGTGATCGGTACGCGCGACTGCACGCTGCAGCGCCGCAACCAGAAGCTGGTCGAGGAGGCGCCGGCGCCGTTCCTCTCCGACGAGCAGCGCGCGGAGATCGTCGACTCCGCCGCGGAGATCCTCCGGAACGTCGGCTATGTCGGCGCCGGTACGGTGGAGTACCTGCTCGATCGCAACGGAATGCTCAGCTTCCTCGAGGTGAACACCCGGCTGCAGGTCGAGCACCCGATCACGGAGGAGACCTCGGGGATCGACCTCGTCGCCGCGCAGTTGCGCATCGCGTCGGGCGAGGCTCTGGACCTGACGGAGCCGGTGGAGCCGCGCTGCCACGCGTTCGAGTTCCGCATCAACGCGGAGGACCCGGGCCGCGGCTTCCTGCCGTCGCCCGGGCGCGTGAAGCGGGTGCAGTGGCCGACCGGGCCCGGGGTGCGCATCGATGCCGGCGTGCGGGACGGCTCGATCGTTCCGGATCAGTTCGATTCGCTCGTAGCGAAGATCATCGTGACCGGGCGGACCCGCGAAGAGGCGATCCGGCGGGCCCGGCGTGCGCTCGACGAGTGCGCGATCGACGGGATCCCGACCGTCCTCCCGTTCCACCGATTGGTGCTGAACCGGCCCGAGTTCACGGACGCGGGATCCTTCTCCGTCCACACGACGTGGATCGAGAGCGAGCTCGCCGAGCGCATCGAGGCGAACCCGGACTTCGGCGTCGCGCCCGCCTCCGGGGACCGCACGACGTTCACGATCGAGGTGGACGGACGCAGAGTCGAGCTCGGCGTGCCGGCCGCCCTTGCCGCCGCCCTCACCGGGGGCGGCGCGCACCACGGCGCCCACCACGGCACCCGCGCCGAG
>NZ_JBHSRW010000109.1:0-7706 GCF_042659205.1 Leucobacter soli | reverse complement strand
GGCCGAGCCGCCGCTGCCGGTACGGCCCCCGCCGGTGCAGCCGTTCCCTTGCCGTCCCGGCGACCTCGGCAGTCCTGCCCTGCCCCGCCCGCCTCGGGCTCCGGACTGTACGAGATCGTCGACGCTGCACGACTTCGTGCCGCGAAAACATACAGTGTCGACGATCTCGTACAGCGTCGTCGGCAGGAATGAGCCGGCGACGCCCGGAGAACGAACGGCGACGCCCGGACGACGAACGGGGGCGCCCCGACCATGATGGCCGGGGCGCCCCCGTTCGCGGTGCCGACTCGCTCGGCGCGGCGACCTACTTCTTCAGTTCGAAGCGGTCGAGGTTCGCGACCTTGACCCACGCCTTCACGAAGTCGGCGACGAACTGATCGGCGGCGTCATCGCTGGCGTAGACTTCCGCGACGGCGCGCAGCTCGCTGTTCGAGCCGAACACGAGGTCGGCGCGAGAGCCGGTCCACTTGCGCTCGCCCGTCGCCTCGTCGATCCCCTCGAAGGTGCGGGACTCGGCGTCAACGGCGCGCCACCGGGTGTTCAGGTCGAGCAGGTTCACGAAGAAGTCGTTCGTGAGCTCGCCCGGGCGGTCGGTGAGCACGCCGTGGTCCGAACCGTCCCAGTTCGTGCCGAGCACGCGCATGCCGCCGACGAGCACCGTCAGCTCGGGCGCCGACAGGGTCAGCAGGTTCGCGCGGTCGAGCAGCAGGTGCTCGGCGGGCCGGCCGAGGCCGCGCGCGCTCTCGTAGTTGCGGAAGCCGTCGGCCGCCGGGTTCAGGTAGTCGAACTGCTCGACGTCGGTCTGCTCCTGCGTGGCATCGGTGCGGCCCGGCGAGAACGGGATCTCCACCGCACGGCCCGCGGCACTCGCGGCCTGCTTCACACCGACGTTGCCGGCGAGCACGGTGAGGTCGGCGATCGAGACCTTCTTGCCCGACTCCGTGTTCGCCGCGTCGAACTCGGCCTTGATGCCTTCGAGCACGCCCAGCACCCGGGCGAGCTGCTCGGGCCGGTTGACCTCCCAGCTCCGCTGCGGCTCGAGGCGCAGGCGCCCGCCGTTCGCACCGCCGCGCTTGTCGCTGCCGCGGAACGAGGCCGCCGCCGCCCACCCGGTCGAGACGAGCTCGCTCACGGTCAGGCCGCTATCGGCGATCTTCTGCTCGAGCGCCGCGACGTCGGCCGCGTCGATCAGCTCGTAGTCACGGGCGGGGATCGGATCCTGCCAGATCAGATCCTCTGCCGGCACCTCGGGGCCGAGGTAGCGCGACTTCGGGCCGAGGTCGCGGTGGGTCAGCTTGAACCATGCGCGGCGGTAGGCCTCGGTGAAGGCCTGCTGGTCGTCCTTGAACCGGAGCGCGATCTCGCGGTAGATCGGATCCTCGCGCAGCGCGATGTCCGTCGTGAGCATGCGCGGTTCGCGGCGACCGCTGCCCTGGGCCATCGGCACCATGTCGCTGCCCGCGCCGTCCTTCGGGCGCCAGTGGTCGTGACCGCCCTCGCCCGTCACGCGCTCCCACTCGTAGGCGAAGAGGATGTGGAAGAACTCGTTGTCCCAGCGGGTCGGGTGGTAGGTCCAAGTGACTTCGAGGCCCGAGCCGATGGTGTCGTTGCCGTGGCCGTCGCCGTAGCTGCTCTTCCAGCCGAGGCCCATCTGCTCCATCGGCGCACCCTCGGGGGAGTCGCCGACGTGATCGTCCTCGGGGGCGGCGCCGTGGGTCTTGCCGAAGGTGTGGCCGCCGGCGATGAGTGCGAGGGTCTCTTCGTCGTCCATGGCCATGCGCTTGAAGGTCTCGCGGATCTGCAGCGCCGCGGCGAGGGGATCGCCGCTCGCGCGGGGACCCTCGGGGTTCACGTAGATTAGCCCCATCATGGTCGCGCCCAGGGGCTTCGCGAGCTCCTGCGCGCCGTCCTCGCCCAGGCGGTCCTCATCGCCGAGCCAGCTGTTCTCGCTGCCCCAGTACACGTCGTCGTCCGGCTCCCACGCCTCGGGGCGCCCGCCGCCGAAGCCGAAGGTAGGCATGCCCATCTGCTCGTGGGCGACGTTGCCGGCGAGGATCATGAGGTCGCCCCACGAGAGCGATTTGCCGTACTTCTTCTTGACCGGCCACAGCAGGCGGCGGGCCTTGTCGAGGCCGACGTTGTCGGGCCACGAGTTGAGGGGGGCGAAGCGCTGCTGGCCGGTGCCGCCGCCGCCGCGGCCATCGAACACGCGGTACGTGCCCGCCGAGTGCCAGGCCATGCGGATCATGAGGGGGCCGTAGTTGCCGAAGTCGGCGGGCCACCAGGGCTGCGAGTCGGTGAGGACGTGCGCGATGTCCTGCTTCACCTCGGCGAGGTCGAGCGCCTCGAACGCGGCCGCGTAGTCGAAGTCGGCGCCCTGCGGGTTCGCGACGTCGGGGTTCTTCGCGAGGATCTTGAGGTTGAGGCGGTCCGGCCACCAGTCGCTGTTGCCGGTCGCGCCCTTCGTCGGCGCGGCATGGCCGGAGGTGGGGGTCGGCCCCTTGCCGCTGCCGTGGTCGACCGGGCACTTCATGTCTTCGGACAAGGCCTGTTCCTTTCGTAGAGGGTTGATGAGGTTCGGTGGGTCTTCGGATGCGGGCGCGCGGCTCCTGATGCGCGGGCGTCGGTTCAGGCCGCCGGCGCTCCGCCGGCTGCCGCGGGCTCGAGGCGCGACTCGCAGTCGGCGCACACGCCGCGGAAGGTGATCGCGGCCTCGAGGAGCCGCATGCCGTGCGTGTGCTCGGGGCGGAGGCAGGGGGCCTCGCCCACGATGCAGTCGATGTCCTCGATGCGCTGGCAGACGACGCACTGCACGTGGTGATGGTTGTCGCCGCGCTTCATCTCGTAGCGGGCGCTGCCGGAGTCCGGCAGGTCGATGCGGCGCAGGATGCCGCATTCGGTGAGATCGTTCGCGATGTTGTGCGCCGACTGCTGCGAAAGCGACGGGAGTTCGCCGGCCAGCGCTCCGTGGATGTCGGCGACCGAGCTGTGCGGGTGCATCTGGAGGTAGCCGAGGGCGGCGACTCGGCCCGAGGTCACGCGCATCCCGTGAGCGCGCAGGGTCTCGCCCCAGTGCTCAGGGGTGTGCGCGGTGGCCTGCGCGGCGAGTGCGGTCATGGCTCCATTCTAGCCTTATTTTGAATAATACAAAACAACTGGCGAGGTCGGTTCCCGCGATTCGCGGGGGCGGGGGAGGAGCACACTCCTCACGGATGGCTGTGGGGCTGCAGTCTGCGGTGCCCTTCCGGCTCGAGTTGCAGCGTGGTGTGCTCCACGTCGAAGTGGCCGCGCAGGCAGGCCTTCATCTCGTCGAGGATCGCGTGGTATCCGCGTTCGTTCCAGGTCTCGTCGGCGACGGTCACGTGCGCCGAGAACGTCGGCACTCCCGAGGTCAGCACCCAGGCGTGCACGTCGTGAACCTCGGTCACGCCGGGCACGGCGAGCATGTGCCGCCTGGCCGCGTCGAGGTCGAAGCCTCGCGGCGTCGCCTCGAGCAGCACGTCGACCACCTCGCGCAACAGGCTGAAGGCGCGCGGCGCGATCATCAGCGCGATCAGGATCGAGGCGATCTGGTCGACCCAGTTCCAGCCGGTGAGGAGGATCACGACGCCGGCCACGATCACCGCGATAGAGCCGAGCAGGTCGCCGAGCACTTCGAGGTAGGCGCCGCGCACGTTCAGGCTCTCCTTCTGGCCCGACTGCAGGATGAGCAGCGAGACGAGGTTCGCGATCGCACCGATCACCGCAGCGATGAGCATGACCTCGGACTGGATCTCGACCTCGCTGCCGAAGCGCGCGACGGCCTCGACGAAGATGACCACGGCGATCACGCCGAGCACGATGCCGTTGGCGAGGGCGGCGAGCACCTCGACCCGCAGGTAGCCGTAGGTGCGCCGGCTCGTCGCCGGCAGGCCGGCGATCAGGCTGGCGACGAGGGCGATGCCTACCCCGGTGGCGTCGGTGAGCATGTGGCCGGCATCGGCGAGCAGCGCGAGGGAGCCCGACACCAGCGCGCCGACGAGCTGCACGCCGACCACCGCGAGCGTGATCACGAGGACGAGGAGCAGCCGCCTGCGGTGCCGCCCGGTCGCGGTGCCCGGGCCTCCAGCGGAACCGGCGGTGTCCGAGGCGCCGGAGAGGCCGTGCGCGTGCGCGTGCCCGTGCCCGTCCCCGCTTCCGCGTCCGTGCCCCTCCCCGCGTCCGTCCTTGCCTCCGGGTCGCGACGGATGCCCCGGACTGAACGCGGGGTCGCAGGCCTCGGGGTGCTCTGGGTCGGTCATGGTCGCCTTGTCGTGCGGTGGTCGGTGCGTGCTCGGAGTTCGGATGGGGGCTGGGATGCGGCGGATGGGGCTGGGATGGAGAGGGGCTGGGATGCGGATAGCGCAGCGCGAGCCACGGGCCGACAGGCGGCCGGGCTCAGCGCGGGGCCATGCGGATCGCGCCGTCGAGCCGGATCGTCTCGCCGTTCAGGTAGTCGTTCTCGACGATGCTCGCCACGAGCGCGGCGTACTCGGACGGGCGGCCGAGACGGGCGGGGTAGGGGACCTGCTGACCGAGCGAATCCTGCGCGGCCTGCGGGAGGCCCTGCATCATCGGGGTCTCCATGATGCCGGGCGCGATTGTGCAGACGCGGATCGCGTGCCGTGCGAGCTCACGGGCGAGCGGCAGCGTCATGGCGTGCACGCCGCCCTTCGAAGCCGCATAGGCGGGCTGCCCGATCTGGCCGTCGAAGGCCGCGACGCTGGCGGTGTTCACGATCACACCGCGTCCACCGCTCGCGGTCGGCTCGGTCCTCGCCATCGCCGCGGCCGCATGGGCGACCACGTGGTAGGTGCCGAGCAGGTTGATGTGCAGGACGCGTGCGAACGTCTCGAGGCCGGCTGCGGGGTCGCCCTCGCGATCCAGCACCTTCGCCGGCGTCGCC
This sequence comes from Leucobacter soli, assembly GCF_042659205.1. Lineage (NCBI taxonomy): Bacteria > Bacillati > Actinomycetota > Actinomycetes > Micrococcales > Microbacteriaceae > Leucobacter > Leucobacter soli. The sequence continues at coordinate 2,782 of NZ_JBHSRW010000109.1, read as the reverse complement.
ACCCCGGCGCAGTTGACGACGATGCGCAGCGGCGCGGACGCCGCGCCCTGAACGACGGCCTCGGCCACGTGCGTGGGGTCGGTGACGTCGGCCGGGGCGAACGACCCGCCGATCTCCGCGGCGCGCTCGGTGCCCGGGGAGCTCGGCAGATCCACGATGGTCACATGGGCGCCCGCAGCGGCCAGGGTCCGTGCCGTCTCCCAGCCGAGTCCGCTCGCGCCTCCGGTGACGATGGCGCCCGATCCTGCCATGTCCATGACGTTCCCCTTTCGTGGTGCTCCCTATTGTCGCGCGATCCTCCGACATGCGCTTCGGCGCCGTGCCCCTTCGGGCGGGCCGGTCATCCGGCGTGCGACCGGAACCGGCGCAGCAGCAGGCTGTTGCCGACCACGAACACGCTCGAGAACGCCATCGCCGCCCCCGCGATCATCGGGTTGAGCAGCCCGAGCGCCGCGAGCGGGATCGACGCGACGTTGTAGGCGAAGGCCCAGAAGAGATTCCCCTTGATCGTGCCGAGCGTGCGGCGGGAGAGTCGGAGCGCATCCCCGGCGCTGCGCAGGTCGCCTCGCACCAGCGTGATGTCGGCCGCCTCGATCGCCGCATCCGTGCCCGTGCCCATGGCGAGGCCCAGGTCGGCCTGCGCGAGCGCCGGCGCGTCGTTCACACCGTCGCCGACCATCGCGACGACCCGACCCTCGGCCTGCAGCCCCGTGATCGCATCGACCTTCTCGCCGGGCAGCACCTCCGCCACCACCCGCGCGATGCCCACCTCGGCGGCCACCTGCTCGGCGACGGCGCGGTTGTCGCCGGTGAGCAGCACGGGATCGAGGCCGAGCTCCCTGAACTGCCGGATCGCCTCGGCGCTCGTCGGCTTCACCGAGTCGGCGACGGCGATGACGCCGCGGATCTTCCCGTCCCAGGCGGCGAGCACGGCGGTCCGGCCCTCGGACTCGAGCCGGGCCTGCTCGGCGAGCATGCCGGCGTCCTCGGCGATGCTCCAGTCGTCGAGCAGGGATCGGCGCCCGACCAGCACGGTGACGCCGGCGGCGGAGACGGCAGCGGCTTCAGCGCCGGAACCGACGAGGCCGGCGACGCCCATGCCGGCGGTGCTCCGGAACGACTCGACGCTCGGCAGCTCCGACACCGCGATCCCGAGCTCGGCCGTCATGCCGGCAGCGATGGCCTGCGCGATCGGGTGCTCGGAGGCGTGCTCGAGGGCGCCGACGAGGCGCAGCAGCTCGGTGCGATCCTGGCCTTCGGCCACGACGACATCGGTGAGCGCCATCTTCCCGGTGGTCACGGTGCCGGTCTTGTCGAGCACGACGGTGTCGACGCGCCGGGCGGACTCGAGGATCTCGGGTCCCTTGATCAGGATCCCGAGCTGGGCGCCGCGGCCCGTGCCGACGAGCAGCGCGGTCGGTGTGGCGAGCCCGAGCGCGCAGGGGCAGGCGATGATCAGCACGGCGACGGCCGCGGTGAAGGCGCTCGCCGCCGGGTTGCCGAGCAGCAGCCAGGCCGCGAGCGTCGCCAGCGCGATCACGATGACGATCGGTACGAACACGCCCGAGATGCGATCCGCGAGGCGCTGCACCTCGGCCTTGCCCGACTGCGCCTCCTCAACCATCCGCGCCATCTGCGCGAGCTGCGTGTCGGCTCCGACGCGGGTCGCGCGCACGATCAGCCGACCGCTCGTCGAGACCGTGCCTCCGACGACGGCGTCACCGGGACCCGCCTCGACGGGTACGGACTCGCCCGTGATCATCGAGGCGTCGATCGCGCTCATCCCTTCGACGACCGTGCCGTCGGTCGCGACCTTCTCTCCCGGACGCACGACGAAGAGATCGCCGACGACGAGGTCCTCGACGGGGACGCGCTCCCCCGCCGGCGGCAAACCGGTGACGGGGGCCGACGTCTCCGCCGACGCGCGCTGCACGATCTCCACGTCCTTCGCCCCGACATCGAGAAGCGCGCGCAGCGCTGCCCCGGCCCGCCGCTTCGAGCGCTTCTCGAAGTAGCGCCCGGCGAGCAGGAACATGGTGACGCCGGCTGCGGTCTCGAGGTAGATGTTCCCCGCGCCGTCGCTCGGCCGCACCGCGAACTCGAAGCCGTGGGTCATGCCCGGCATGCCGGCGTGGCCGAAGAAGAGGGCGTAGAGCGACCACAGGAACGCGGCGATCGTGCCGACCGAGACGAGGGTGTCCATCGTGGCGGCGCCGTGCTTCAGGTTGAGCCAGGCGGCCCGGTGGAAGGGCCAGCCGGCCCAGACGACGACGGGCGCGGTGAGCGTCAGCGAGAGCCACTGCCAGTAGTCGAACTGCAGCACCGGGATCATCGCCATCGCGATGACAGGCACCGAGAGCCAGATCGAGCCGACCAGGCGCTGGCGGAGCGCGTGCAGCTCGGGATCGGCCGGCGCGGCATCGGTGTCTGCGCCCGAGGCCTGCCCGGGCGCCGCGGCGCCTGAGGATCCTGCGCTATCCCGGGCCGGGCCCGGATCCGGATGCCGGGGCGCCGGCAGCGCGGCCGTGTAGCCCGTCTGCTCGACCTCCTCGATCAGCGTCTGCGGGTCGAAGCCCGCCGGCACGGTGACCCGCGCCTTCTCGGTGGCGTAGTTGACGGACGCCTCGACGCCGTCGAGGCGGTTCAGCCGTTTCTCGACGCGGTTCGCGCACGAGGCGCAGGTCATCCCGCCGATCTCGAGTTCGATGCTGGACGTGTTCGACATGGTTCGCTGTTCCCTTGGCTTCAGTGGGAGGTGAGGGCGGGGCGGCCGTGCCGGCCG